>JBPBPY010000337.1:0-4106 GCA_050954505.1 Janthinobacterium lividum | reverse complement strand
ACTTCGATTTTGCCTTCGGATCGGTATCCTTGAGGTTTTCCCCGTCATACACTTTCATCTTGCTGTAGATGCTGGAGTTTTCCGGGTCTTTCAGTCGAGAAAGAATGGCGAACTGTGCCATCATCTTCAGCGTGCCGGGCGCACATGGCGCATGGCCAAGGGATGAATTGCGGACCAGTTTTTCATAGATCTGGATTTCATCGGTAACACGCAAGCAATAGGGCACCTTAACGATATAGATCCGGTCAAGGAATGCTTCATTGTTCTTGTTGTTTCTAAACGTCTTCCATTCCGATTCATTCGAGTGCGCCAGGACCATGCCGTCAAAAGGAATTGCACCAAATCCTTCCGTCCCTTTGTAGTTGCCTTCCTGGGTAGCGGTCAGCAGTGGATGCAGGACCTTGATGGGCGCCTTGAACATTTCGACAAATTCCAGCAGGCCCTGGTTGGCCAGGCACAAGCCGCCGGAATAGCTGTAAGCGTCCGGATCGTCCTGGGAATATTCTTCCAGCTTGCGAATGTCGACCTTGCCCACCAGCGAAGAAATATCCTGGTTGTTTTCATCACCGGGTTCGGTTTTCGCAACGGCGATCTGCTTGAGCACCGATGGATAACGCTTGACGATGCGGAACTGGTTGATGTCGCCATTGAATTCATGCAGGCGCTTGACCGCCCAGGGACTTGGAATGGTGCGCAGATAGCGGCGTGGAATCCCATAATCCTCTTCCAGAATCACGCCATCTTCTGCTTCGTTGAACAAACCCAGTGGCGATTCGTTGACCGGCGAACCTTTGATGCAGTAAAACGGCACGCTTTCCATCAGCGATTTGAGTTTTTCCGCAATCGAGGATTTGCCGCCGCCCACCGGGCCCAGCAGATACAGGATTTGTTTGCGTTCTTCCAAGCCTTGTGCCGCATGCCTGAAATAGGAAACGACTTGTTCGATCACCTCTTCCGTACCGTAGAACTCGCGGAACGCAGGGTAGATCTTGATGACTTTGTTGGCAAAGATGCGCGAGAGGCGCGGATCATGGCGCGTGTCGAGCAGTTCGGGCTCACCGATGGAGGCGAGCATGCGCTCGGCGGCGCTGGCATAGGTCAGCTTGTCGCGTTTGCACAGGTCAAGATATTCCTGCAAGGAGAACTCTTCCTCGCGGGTCCGTTCATAGCGTGCAGCATAGTTGTCAAAGATTTTCATTTAATCCTGTCCTTTGAATATCAATTCATCGTTCACAGTTTGATGGTCCAGACGCAGCTTTCTTGACCGCAATTAAATAATACGCGCTCTTTCAAAAACGAGTTCGATTTATGGGAAAAAAATTGAATTATTTTTGCCGACTTCGACATCAGGAAGTCCGGTTTTCACGCAATGGGACCTGATGTCACCATGCCACGGATTGGCCGACGGGACCAGCCTTGGACATATTCTGTTACACACTGCGTCATTCTCGAACAACGTCAAGACAATGTGGAAGTCTGTTACCGCACAGGCATTGCAGCATGAACTGCTGCGGTATCATTCGTATTGCCGAACAGGCTGTCGCCAAACCGGTACACATTGCCAATGAACGCTATGGAAATAATGAAATTATCCAACGCTGTAAAAAAGAAAGGCATCAAGCCGGCCCCTGTCGATGTGCCAGTGGAGCAATCCGATCCGACCACACCGATTAACGCTGCGATTGCAGTAAGGCATTCGAAGATTCACGGCAACGGGGTTTTTGCCACGCGCAAGATCGAACAGGATGCATGTGTTGCAGAGTACCAGGGTGATCGCATCAGTGCAAAGCAGGCGTTGAAACGCTCCGGGCTGGACCCGGAGAATCCGTTCCATACCTTTTTCTTCAGCCTGGAAGACGGCCGCTTGATCGATGGTGATAGCAATGGCAACGAAGCACGCTGGATCAATCACAGTTGCGCACCGAATTGCGAAGCACGCGAAGAAGCTGGCAGGGTGTACATCCATGCTCTGCGCACCATCAAGCGTGGCGAGGAACTGAACTATGACTACGGCCTGGTGATCAGCGAGCGCCATACCAAAACCGTCAAGAACAATTACGCCTGTCGCTGTGGCGCCGCGAATTGCCGTCAAACCCTGCTGGCTCCGAAACGCAAGCCGGCAAAGCGATAGCGTGGCACGCAGGATGCAGATGCAGATACGGATGCAGCAGCAGGTTTTTGTTGAAACAGGCAGCAGCCTGAACGGCATGCGTTCAAGATATTTCCGAATCGCATAGTGTGTATCGCGATTGGGAATTGGTGCGGCAGACGGTAAGTTCCTATAATTCACCTGTCTCCTCTATGTCTCCTCCTTTGATATAGATTTAGCCCGCTCCCTGAGCGGGCTTTTTTTTTCTTGGGCAAAATCCATCTGTTGCTCAACCGCCCAATGCGCTGATCTTGGCCAGCAATGCTGCTGCTTCGACAGGCTTGTTGAGAAATTCGGTGGCGCCCTGGCGCAGGGCCCAGATGCGGTCGGTTTCCATGTCCTTGCTGGTCAACATCAGCACCGGAATATGCTTGGTTTCTTCATCACGGGTGATGGCACGGGTGGCCTGGAAACCGTTTATGCCTGGCATGACCACATCCATCAATACCAGATCGGGTTTTTCCGAACGCACCTTGAGCAGGGCTTCATTGCCATTTTGAGCAGTAACGACTTCATAACCACCCTTGATCAGGACATCGCCCAGATAGTGTCGGGCCGTAGCCGAATCGTCGACGACAAGAATTTTTTTGATGGCCATGATGCCTTGTTTCCCATTCACGGTGGCAGCGCGTCAACAGCGAACTGATTCCACACATCATGACCCCTGCGAAACTAAATTGCACGTTTTTCTTCGCCAGCCTGTGACCGGTTCGCGTCGCTGCTACACTTCGCGGCTGGACTGAATGAGTTTGCCATGCATGAACCAAGAGAAAATTTGCATCAATCATCTGTGCAAGCCGGACAGGTATTGAAAAAACGCATTATTGTTGTAGGCGGCGGGCCGGCCGGGTTGATGGCAGCCGAGCAACTCAACAATGCCGGCCTGCAGGTCGATCTGTACGATGCCATGCCCAGTGCCGGCCGCAAATTTCTGCTAGCAGGCCGGGGAGGCCTGAACATCACCCATGGTGAAGCGTTTGCCCGTTTTGTCGGCCGCTATGGTCAGCGGCAACGGGAAGTCGGCGCCACGCTCGCGGATTTTGGCCCGAGTGAAGTGCAGCAATGGGTCCATGAACTCGGCATTGAAACCTTCGTCGGCAGTTCCAACCGGGTTTTTCCGCGCGATATGAAGGCGGCTCCGCTGTTGCGCGCCTGGCTGCAGCGCTTGCGCTCCAGCGGCACCACGCTGCATACCCGCCATCGTTTTCTCGGCTGGTCTGGAGAAGCACTGAAGTTTTCGACACCGCACGGACCGTGTTTGATCCAGGCCCAGGTCGTCGTGCTGGCACTGGGCGGAGCCAGCTGGCCACGGCTGGGGTCCGACGGCGCGTGGGTACCCTGGCTGCAGGAACGCGGTGCCCTGGTAGTGCCACTCAAAGCCGCCAATTGTGGATTTGAAACACCTTGGAGCGACTACTTCCGCGCGCGCTTTGCCTCATCGGCCGTCAAAACGGTGCGCGCCTCCCTGCGCACCGTCGCCGGCAAAGAACATGGCCGGCCCGGCGAATTCATCGTTACCCAAACCGGCGTCGAAGGCAGTCTGATCTATGCCCTGTCATCCGACCTGCGGCAAGTGTTGGAGCGTGACGGCCATGCCGTGCTGCACATCGACTTACTGCCTGACATCAGCGTCGAGCGTGTCAACAGGGAAATCCATCATCCGCGTGGCGCACGCTCGCTATCGAGCCATTTGCAAAGCAGGCTTGGCATCACCGGCGTCAAGGCAGGCTTGTTGCGGGAAGTATTGAGCAAGGAGGAATTTGCCACACCGGCAAAACTGGCGGCAACCATCAAAGCCTTGCCGCTGGCCTTGACTGCAACGCGCCCCATCGATGAAGCCATCAGCAGTGCCGGCGGAATTGCATTCGAAGCACTCGATCAGCAACAAATGATGCATTGCGCGCCAGGTGTGTTTTGTGCCGGTGAAATGGTCGACTGGGAGGCGCCCACTGGTGGC
>JBPBPY010000472.1:0-4108 GCA_050954505.1 Janthinobacterium lividum | reverse complement strand
GAGGATAAAATTTTACATAAACTTTTCAATCGAATAACTATTTGCAGATTGAGGACACGCCCTAGCTTCATGAGTGGTTGCAGGCGATACGTAGTTCCATCCGGAGAAAGATCACCCAGGGAAATGACTGACCGGATTTCCGGTGAATCAAAACCGGGACACATGAGCACGCCAGAAAATTGAGCGCCTCAGGGCGGAATGGCGATTCATCGCATTTCCTGCGTTACGCGTTGTCGACTTGCACGATGAACCGCAGCAAGATTGCGCATGGACCAAGCACGGCTGCAATGCTGGCCATGACGCTGGGTGCACGGAAGAAACATCAAGCAAAGCTTCGCCGACGCTTGAGGTATTTGAATATAACAAGTGTCGCATACTGACTTGCAGCACACGCCGTATCAGGATTAGAGGAAAGCGAGGGACAGGCAGACTTTGTCTGGCGAAGACCAGATCGTGATCGAACCGGCAGGAATGCGCGCCGAATGCGACGACGCCGCTGAAAGCCGATTACTGGCTGACAACGGCGCGTTTTTTAAAATGGTTGCGGGGGCAGGATTTGAACCTACGACCTTCGGGTTATGAGCCCGACGAGCTGCCAGACTGCTCCACCCCGCGTCTGATGAACGAACTATAACTGATGGTGGTAATTTTTGCAAGGGCTATGGCGCTCAAGTTCACGATTGGCTCGACGAGCCAGACGCAATGTAGCTTGCTGGCTGCAGTGATACACTGGCACAAGCTTGGCACAAGCGTGGCACAAGCGTGGCACAAGCGTGGCAAAAGCGTGGCAAAAGCGTGGCAAAAGCGTGGCAATAGCATGGCAATAGCGGTGGCAAAAGCGTTGATGAACGCATCGGCAGGCGGGTCGGCCAATGCGTTGCCCGCGCCGGGTGACGGCAAATTGATCACCGCAGTGCGTCCCTTAGTGCGTTCTGCAGTGCGTTCCGCAGTGCCTTCTGGTCCGGCCAGACATGCACCGGCCTAATCGAGCCGCGAATGGCGCCAAGCGGGTCGATGCCATGCGCCTGCCCTGTCAAGGCATTCCCTGGTATTTCCTTTTCAATTCGCCCTAGAGGGTCTATGAAATTCTGTTCCGAATGCGCCCATCCGGTATCCAGGCTGATCCCCCAGGACGATAACCGCCTGCGCGACGTCTGCAGCAATTGCGGCACCATCCATTATCAGAACCCCAAGCTGGTGGTTGGCTCGATTCCACTGTGGTTTGGCGAGCCTGATGGGGAACCGCGGCTGCTGCTGTGCCGGCGCGCCATCGAACCGCGCCGTGGTTACTGGACCCTGCCGGCAGGTTTCATGGAAAACAATGAAACCACTTCCGAAGCTGCGGCACGCGAAACCGCGGAGGAAGCTGGCGCCCATATCCGCTTGCATGGCTTGTTTTCCCTGTTTAATGTGCCGAGCGCGCACCAGGTTCATCTGTTCTACCTGGCCACGCTTGTCGATCTCGATTACCAGGCCGGCATCGAAAGCCTGGAAGTGGCAATGTTTGCCGAACAGTCCATTCCCTGGGACGAGATAGCCTTTCCAACCATTACCCATACGCTTGAATTTTTGTTTGCCGACCTGGCAAGACAGAAGACAAAGCCGGCGGAATTCGGTTTCCACACCATGGACTTGCACAAACCAATGCGGCTGGTTCAGGAATCTTGATTCGCATGATGGCCAACCAAGGGCAGCGCAGATGATTCCCTGGCTCGACCAGCTGACACCGTTTCCCGATGTCGCCACCGCCCTGACAGCCCATGACGGTGCTGCCGGCCTGCTGGCAGCCGGCGCCGACCTGTCGCCAAAACGGCTGATCGATGCCTACCGCCATGGCATCTTTCCCTGGTATTCACAAGGCCAGCCGATTTTGTGGTGGAGTACCGACCCGCGCATGGTGCTGAAAGTCGATGACTTCATCATTTCACCAAGCCTGAAAAAGACCTTGAAAAAAATCGATCGCAGCATGGCGGCCGGCGGTGCCTGGCAAGTGCGCTTCGACTCTGCATTCGAAGCCGTCATGCGCGCCTGTGCCGCACCACGGCGCGACGAACCAGGCACATGGATTTCAGCAGAGATCATCGCCGGTTACACAGGTCTTTTCAAGATGGGTCATGCCCATTGCGCCGAACTCTGGCTTGATGGCGAACTGGTCGGCGGCGCCTACGGCGTCTGCCTGGGCCACATGTTTTATGGTGAATCGATGTTTGCCCGCGTTACCGACGCCTCCAAGATTGCGCTGGCCTACCTGGTGCATTTCCTCAAATCCCGGCAGGTGCGGATGATCGACTGCCAGCAGGAGACGGCGCACCTGGCATCCCTGGGCGCAAAGCCGGTGCCACGCAGCGAATTCCTGGCCCACCTCGACCATGCCACCAGGCAGCCAGAAATTCTTGACTGGCAGCCACTTGCGCTCTTTCCTTCCGCCACGCCGGCATCATGACAGCATTGGGCGCTGACCGGACAACGTGACACCTTGACGGTTTTCGCCGATCCACGTTGGCGTCCCGCCGCAGGCAAGCATGCCATTCTGGAACATGGTGACCAGGCCAGCTGCACACGCAGTCGTGCAAAGTTTCCCTGGCATACGCATCTGTCATGGAAAAGCTTTGCACTACAGGGTGTTGCCGGTGTAAATTAGCCGGGAGTCTGTGCGGTAAAAGCCCGCAATGCTCTTTCCAAGCTGGATTTCCCACGACCATGACGCACTTAAAAGACCTGCCGTTTTCGACATTGCAATTCTATGCAACGGCACCCTACCCTTGCAGCTACCTGCCCGAGCGCCAGGCCCGTTCGCAGGTGGCAACGCCTTCGCACCTGATCAATACTGGCGTCTATTCGGAACTGGTGAAGAACGGGTTTCGCCGCAGTGGCGTGTTTACCTATCGTCCTTACTGCGACGGCTGCCAGGCATGCACGCCGGTACGCATCGTGACCTTGGACTTTGCCGCCAACCGCAGCCAGCGCCGCGCTGCCAGCCGTCATGGCGAGCTGGTTGCCAATGTCATCAAGCTGGCCTACGTGCCAGAACACTATGAACTTTACCTGCGTTACCAGTCCGCGCGGCACGCCGGCGGCGGCATGGACCAGGATAGCCGCGACCAGTATGCGCAATTTTTGTTGCAGAGCAATGTCAACACCAGGCTGGTGGAATTTCGCGAGCCGGACGGCACGCTGCGGATGATCAGCATCATCGACGTGCTCGACGATGGCCTGTCGTCGGTCTACACGTTTTTTGATCCGGATGTGCCCAATGCCAGTTTCGGCACCTACAATGTTCTGTGGCAAATCGAACAAGCCCGAAAACTGGGCATGCCCTATATCTATCTCGGCTACTGGATTGCCGCCAGCCCGAAGATGGCCTACAAGATCAATTTCCGCCCCATCGAGGCGCTGCGCCTGGGGAAATGGGAGTTGCTGGAAGCGTAGTCACCTGGCCATTTTCACCCGCCCGCATTGCCGCCGGATCGAATTGGTTTACACTCGCCGTTCTTTCCATCGCCTCCCTTTCCTTTGCCGTGTCCGATAAATTACTCTACGCACTCGCCCGACCACTGCTGTTTTCCATGGATGCCGAGCAGGCCCACAACCTGACGCTGCCGGCGCTGCTGCGTGCCGCCAGGCTGGGATTGACTGGCCTGCTGGCAAAACCGCAGGATGACCCACGTACCGTGATGGGCATTTCCTACCGTAATCCGGTGGGCCTGGCAGCCGGCCTGGACAAGGATGGGCGCTATATCGATGGCTTGGCCGCGTTGGGCTTTGGCGCCATCGAGATCGGCACGGTCACGCCGCGTGCGCAGGACGGCAACCCCAAGCCACGCATGTTTCGCCTGCCGCAGGCCCAGGCCATCATCAACCGCATGGGTTTCAACAATGGCGGCGTCGATGCATTCGTGCGCAATGTGCAGGCCTCGCAGTTCTACCAGTCGCGCGCCGGCGTGCTGGGCCTGAACATTGGCAAGAATGCCGACACGCCGATCGAAAATGCGGCGCAGGACTACCTGATCTGCCTGGAAAAAGTCTATCCTTACGCCAGCTATGTGACGGTCAACATCTCGTCGCCGAACACCAAGAACCTGCGCCAGCTGCAAGGTGCGTCGGAACT
>JBPBPY010000500.1:0-4148 GCA_050954505.1 Janthinobacterium lividum | reverse complement strand
GCTTGTCGAGCATGGTCAAATCCAGGTCCTTGTGGTCTTGTGCCGAAAACAGCTGCACTGGTATGTGTACCAGTCCGAAGCTGATGGCGCCTTTCCATATCGAGCGTTGCATGATGTTTACTTTCCGCGCCAGGCGGCAGCCAGGGCAGCCAAGCAGGGCGCTGCCAGGCGGCCGGTGTTGCACATTGAAATTGTTATTCGAGTTGGCAATACCTGCCACCATGAAACGGTATGCAAATTCGGCTGGCACATCGATAGGACAAAAACTGATACTGCTGTAGGAGTCGGAGAAGGGCGATTGGAAAGGCAGCGGCAAACCCTGCCTTTATTATGAGCAGAAGAATTTAAGCGTTGGAAATCAATGGCTTGAAAACTGTCACTCTTCTTGTGCACAATGTTGTCCACAGAAGATGTGCGTAACTTGTGTTGTTACTTTTTCAATTTAAGGCAGGATTTGTTGCTTTCATGAATCGATTATGGCGTTGACGGTAGCAGTTGCGCGCGGATTTCGCCTTCGGGGTAGGCATCGCTATGGACATCGACATACAGGTTGCCCGCGGCATAAGCCATGGCCTGGGCCTGGCTCAACGTTGCGCCATGGGGTACGGAAAAGGTATTGGCGCCGGTCTGCTCCAGCGTGACCAGCACGGCGCCATTGATGCCCGGCGCGCCGCTATGAACATGCACCTCGGTTGCCTTGATGCCTTTGGTGACAACCGCGCCAGCCATGTTGCGGTTGGCCGCGACGGTGATCGCGCTGGTGGCCGTCGCCGTACTCTGGTTGGGCGGCACCTGGCGGGATGAACCAAGCAGGCGCTGGGGATCGTCCTGGTGTTTGCCCAGGCCAAACATGGCGCAGGCGCTCAACGCCATCACGGCAGCGGCCATGACGCCGGCCGCACGGAGCCGGTGAAGTGGCGGCACGGCTGTACTGCGTTGCAATTTTTGATTTAGCATCATTTCCTCCCTGATTGCGCAGCGCGACAGCTTACACGAGATCGCTGCCACGCTGGCGTGGCCGCAGCCTGATGCGCCGCCCGCACAACGAACTTGCCTGGCGTTACCGTTTGGTTCACGCCGTTCGATTAACAAACACCTTTGCATCAATCGATTGTAAAAAAGCCCAAGAAATTGGTTACCGACAAAGCTTTTTGTACTTACGGAGTTGGCGCAGTTCAAGACAGTAAAAATAGGTCGGCTTTGACATGAAATTGTTGAACTTTCCAGTCCGGGTTGTTACCAACATGGCACCGCAGCTCGATATCCAACGTTGTCGAAAAAGGGTAGTTCAACATGGATCGCTCGATGTCATCGTCCTGTCTGCCGGTCTGCATTGGCCGCTCGCCACCACACCCGGGACAGGGCAAAAAACCGGATCGGCCGCCAGCGGGACCATCACACCCGGTGTATCCGTCGCAACCGCCACAACCGCATGCACCGGTGAAGGCACGCAGCCCGGCAGCGGGTGGCCAGCCGGCCAAATTGCCTGAACGCGAAAGCGGCAAACCCACTCGCCCTGCCGGCAGCGCCGATACCGTCGGCAGTGGCGACAGCCGGCGCCCCACAATGCGCAGCATGCCGCCCGGCGCGCTGGGCCGGGCAGGCGGGCGCATCGTCGGCAAGGAAATCCTGCGCGGCATCGACGGGCCGGTCGCCCATTCGCCGGGACAGGACGGTTTGCCGGCGGGTGGCTCCTGGCGGGCGCGCCGCTTGCCGCCGATGACTTTCCTGAAGCTCACGCCATTGCCGAAGAAGGCTGAACCGCGCTCCCCGACCGCGGCGTCGGCACAGATCGAGGTTTTATTGCGACGCCAGCGGCAACGCAGACGTGCGGCGAAGTTTGCCGCGGTACCGGACCATCGCTCCACGCGCACTCATGCACGCGACCAAGGACGTGCACAAGCGCGGACACAAGCGCGGGCAGCCGACGCTGCAGCCATCGGTGCACCGCAATCTAAACCGGCAACGGTGCCAGCGCCGGCTGCCTCCCCGATCCCGCCTGCGGAACCGCCATTCGATCCTGCCACGCCATTCCTGAACACTGCGCCAGGCAGCGCCGCCTATGCCAGCGCACTGAAGCGTGCGGCGCGCAAGCCGCCGCTGCTGATAAGCATCTTCAACGGCCCGCTGGCACGCCGGCGGCGTGCCGAAGCACTGGCGCGCATCCTGGTGGGGCCGGTCGAACGCCAGACCGACCTGGCGCAATTGCGGCAACTGTGCCGCACGCGTACCGCTGCCAATGCAGCGGACGGGTTCCTGCGCGACTTCACGCCATTTCTGAAAACCAGCCTGCAGCAAAGCGGCCTGCCTGATCTGGTGCATCTTTGCCAGCGCCGCTTCAGCCGCGACAAGCTGGCCCCCGCAGCGGACCTGAGCATCGACGCTGCAGCCAGCCGGGGCAGCAGCCAGGCGCTCGACATCGAAGCCGTGCTGCCGTATGCCACGCCGATCGTCGACGCCTTGATCAAGCTCACAGGTACCGGGCGCAGGCCGCAAGCACAGGCCGACAACGTCTGGGAAAAAACCGGCAAGATCTGGTACAAGGGCAATTACGGTTTTTCCCGTGAATATCTGCTGCTCAAGAATCAGGGCAAATGGTTCTGGTCATCTGGCGCCCGCAAGCCCTGGTCGTGCCTGACGCTGCCGCGCGTCACGCTGCCAACCCGCCTGAACACGCCGGCCGCGCTGCGCCGCCCCGCCGCCTTGCGGGCTTTCTTTGAAGCCGCCGACCGCGAGTTGACGGCACTCTGCCTGGCCAACCGCGGTCTCGCGCTGGCCGACATCGATGTCTTGCGTTTGGAGTTGCGCGATGGCTTGCTGCGCCATCAATGCCTGCGTCTGCTGCTGGGCCGGGAATTCCAGACCGGCGGCCGGTTCCAGGCCCTGGGGCGGGCAATCGATTTCGAACTGCAACGGCGCCTCTCGCTGCGCCGCAAACCGGACAATTCGCGGCTGCCGCCAGCATTTGCCGAACGACTGCAATTCATGGAAATGGCCCGGCAAGATGCGCTTCTGGCAGCGCAGCGCGCGCGCGTGGCGGCAGCATCACCACGGCTGCGCTCGACACCAAAGCGTTCCACACGCAAGCCCGTACCGGCCTTGTCAGGACACACGCAGCAGGCGCCTCAGGGGCGGCGCAAGGTACGGCCGCAACAGGCGAGCCAACCCCGCCTGGCATGCCGCTCGCAAGTGCCGGTACAGCAACGCTTGCCAAGGCGCCTGCGCCACGCCATGCCAATCATCATGGCGCAATTGCCTGGTGATGAGCACCAACAGCAGCCGGTGCAGAGAAGTGCAGGCGAGCGCAAGCCGCAGCATGAACCGCGGCACAAGCAGGCGCACAAGCAGCCGCGCATGCAGCACGAGCAGCCGCACAAGCAGCACAAGCAGCAGAAGCCGGATGTGGACCGCACGCGCGATGCGCAGCGCAGGCATGAAACCGGCAAGCGCTTCGGGTTGCAGGACCGACTGGCGATGATCCCGGAATGCGCTGCGGAGCAGGAACAGCAATCCAGCGGCGAAGCCGCCCTGACGCCAGAGCGCGCCGTCGCACAGGCAGCAGTCCAGCCGTCGCGCCATGTTGACCCAGTGGCCCCTCTTGCCCCTATTGCGCCTGTTGCGGCATTTTCACCCGCCGCCACCGAGCCTGAATGGACGAGTGCCGCGTTGGCCCTGTACGATGATTTTTGCGCCAGCACCGGTTTCGAGGATTTGCCCAACTTCGTGCAAGACCGCTTTCACGACTTGTGGGCTATCTTCAAGCCCATGAATCTTCCATTCAACCGCAGGTTGCTTGACTGGATGCTGAGCACTGCCCGCAACAGCAGCATGTTCGTGCCACGCGGCGGGGCCGTGTAATGAAGATGGAGGATGGTGACGAGAAAGCTGCGCAGGAACCTGCACAAGAACGCTGGACAGAGCCGCACAGGGACGCTGTACAGGGACGCAGTAAAAAGCAGCCACGCAGGCGGCGCGTGGCTAGAGATCGAACAGGCTGCCTTGTCCGGGATCGACGCTGAGTACCGACTGGCGTGTCGGCCGCGCATAGCCGGCAATGCGCAGCGCCTGCACCATGGCTTGCATGGCGTCCCAGATTTCGGCGCTTTGCTGCGGTGTCAGTGCGGCGTTGTTGTTGAGACTCTCGACTG
>JBPBPY010000459.1:0-4149 GCA_050954505.1 Janthinobacterium lividum | reverse complement strand
TGGTGCCGATGTATCATCTGGGCCTGATCCGGGGGCCCTTCATGCAGCGTCACAAGAACAAGACTTTCGCCACTTACCTGTCCATCGCCTTCGGCAGCGCCGGCATCCAGCGCTTCTACCTGTATGGCCGGCGTGACCTGATTGGCTGGCTGCATGTGCTGAGCCTGCCGCTGTCGCAGCTGCTGTATTGGCAGGGGTCCGGCATGGTGCGGCTGCTGTCGCTCTCGCCGCTGCTGCTCTCGGCCATGATCAGCATGTTCGAAGCGCTGGCCATTGGCCTGTGTGCCGATGAAAATTGGGATGCGCGCCACAACCCGCGTTCCGAACAGCGCTCGAACAGCAAATGGCTGCTGGCCCTGACGCTGATTGCAACCGTTGCCGTGGGCGCCACGGCCTTGATTGCCATGATCGCCCGCGGCATCGACCTGTATCTGACTGGCGGGGCGTACGGATGAAAGCCACCGTACGCCACTGCGCTGTTGCCACACCATTCAAAACGCCGGCGGAACCACGCCCGAATACTCCGGATTGAGCGCCTGCAGCAAGGCATCGGTGGCAATTTTGTTCAAGCTGATGGTCAATTTTTTCAGGGTAGTGCTCGATGGACCATCACCGTAATACACCACACCCGCACGCTGGACAAACCTGCGCGTCTGGACTTCCGCAGGCGTCCCGGAAAAACTCAGGCTGCGGTCACCGCTGTTTCCGATCGGATTGATGAAGTAAAAACCATTGCCGAGGAACTCATCGCAGGCCGCTGCCGAAGCACAGCGATAAAAGCGCACGCTGTTTTGTGCCGGTCCGGTGAAGTCGACAACAATCGCACCCGGCGTGATCAAACCGTCTGCGCTTGGCGACATGGGCAGGTACGCATAGTTCAGGGATCCAGCATGGGGACCACTGGCACATGGCAGGCCGACGATTTGCAACAACTCCTCGACCGTGGCGGCATCATGGGGAACAGTCGGTCCCGATGGGCAGGCGTTGCCGCCCGGACCGAGTATGCGCACCCTGTCGACGGTGCTGTAGCTGATCGGCGTGCCGGTTTCCAGGCGTTCTTCGACGGTTGCCGCCGAACCCTTGGGCAGCAAGGCATTGGCGAAAATGACGGCTTTGGGCCAGGCGATGCGGTCGACCACGGTAAAGCCGCCTTTCGAGCTTGCTTGCAGTTCGGTCACGAGTACATTGAGCATTGCAAACGTCCCTCCGCTCAGATCCGCCTGACGCAACAGGGTCTTGACTTCGTCGACATGGAACCCGCAATACACGCTGCGGTAGTTGCCGGCGGCATCGGGCACGGTTTTATCGTGGACATAATCCTCCGGACAGTCAAACCATTCGCTGCCGGTCCAGATCAGCCGGTTGCGCTGGTAAAGGCCGCCCCAGCGCTGGATCGACGTCGAGTAGACCGGGTTGGCCGGATCACCGGACGCTGTCGTGACAGCGCGCCAGCGGTCTCCGGTAAATTGCAGCAGGTTGAAGGAGTCAGGCGTGTTCTGTGCTGCAGTTTGCTCGAACAGGGCGAAGTCATATTCGATCCGGCTGTTGAAGCTCAGGTAGCGCAAGGTGCGCGTGGGCGCGCCCGGCGCCGGTGGCGGTAGTGGCGGCGAATTGAAGACCGTCACGGCGCTGGCGATATTTTCCGCCGTCAGGCCGGCGTCGATGGCAATGCCGGCTACCCCCAGGCGCAGGGCGTCGAGCTTGTCCCCGGGGTCGGGAATGGCGGCAATCACCGGGTCCGCGGCCAGCGTGACGATCCTGCCGATCAGGTTGACCAGGGTATTGTCGATATAGCCGCGGGAATCGATACGGCCGCCGATCTTCTGCGCCATGTCCTGCTTGACCATCACCAGAACCCGGGCAATGGCGGCGGCGGTACGGCTGGCTTCGTCATCGGTTGCAAGATAGTCGGCAAACGGATCGACTTCCACGCCATTGATCCGGTACAACTCCTGAACGCCAGCCGTGGCGGTGTCCTTGTCGACATTGAAAACCTGCATCCAGGACTGCACCAGAGAGGTGTGCGGCGTGACGACGTTCGAGTCCGCTGGCGCCGACTCCGAATACGCTTGCACCACCGGCACACCTTCATCCTCGGCATCGGTCCCCACCTCGGCCACCAGCGGCGCCTTGCTTTCCATCTGCAACTGCGTCCGCAGCAGGGTTGCATTGCCTTGAACATCGGTCTTGGCACAGGGTTCACCGGCGTCACCCACGCCATTGCGGTTCATGTCGGCACAAACCAATGCGCCATGCACACGCCCATCAAGCACGCGGATGGTGGTCGGGATCAGTCCGGACGGGTCGCCGGGGTTGCCAGGGTTGCCAGGGTTGCCAGGGTTGCCAGGGTTGGCAGGATCGACAGGCGCCGACGGCGAACCCGGCGCGGCCGGACCTTGCGCAGCGGGACCGTTGTCATGGGAATGCCCGCCGCATGAAACCACGCTGACCGACATTGCCAGCGCCAGCATTGTCACGGCAAGCGTACCCAGCTTGCGGGTGGATCTGGATTTCATCTTTATCTCCCTTCGATGAAGGCAAAAAAATGATACAGCGTGCGTGCTGCGAAAAAACCAGGGTCACAATGGGAACAGATCGAGATCGATTTGCAGCGCCTTGATCAAGGCATCGGTGGCGATCGTGTTCAGGTTGAAGATGGTGCGCTTGCTCGGGCCGCCAGGACCTTCGCCGTAAAAGATGTCTTCGCCATGTTTGATGAATACACGTCCGGAGACTTCCGCCGGCAGATTGGTAAAGCGCATGATCTGATCGCCCTGGCTGCCCAACGGTTCGATCACGAAACTGCCGCTGCCGATCACATCGCATTGATAAACCGAAACGCAGCGGCGGTACTGGACCGGGTTGACACCACCAATGAAGGTTGCCACCACTGACCCCGGAACGATCAAACCGTCATTGCCCGGTGACAAGGGCAGGACGGCGTAATTCCAGGTGCCGGCCCACGGTCCGTCGGAACACTTGATACCGACGATCTTCACCAGTTGGCCCCAGGCCACCGCATTGGCCGGGAAGGCAAACGGTGGCGTGCAGCGGTAGCCGAAGGTGTCCATCATCACCCGCACCCTTTCCTCCATGCCGTAGCTGATCGGTGGATTGGCGATCTCATGGATTTCAATCGTCAGGCGCGCACCCTTGGGCAGCAAGGAGCCTGCCCGAATGGAAGTCCTGTTCCAGACCAGCGGTACGGGCGGTCGTTCATCAGAGCGGTTTTGCGCCGCACCAGTGTGCAGCGACATTGTGAGGGCCAGCATGGTAAACGTGTTGCCGCCCAGCTCCACCGTGCTCAAAGGCTTGACTTGATCGACATAGAAATTGCAATAAATGTTGCGGTAGCTGCCCTGAGCGTCTGGAACCGTGGCGTCGTTGACAAAGTTTTCCGGGCAGTAGTACCAGCTTTCGCCGGTCCAGATCATGCGGTTGCGTTTATATTGGTTTCCCCAACGCTGTACGGTCTTGAATGAGCCGGGGTTTGCCGGGCCGCCGGTGGCCGTGGTGAACACACGCAAGCGGTTTTCGGTGTAGCGCAGCAGGTTGAACGAGTCGGGTACGCTCTGGTTCTGGTTTTGCGCCAGATAGGCCAGTTCGTAGTCGCCAAGCGAATTGAACTCCAGGTAGCGCAAGCTGCGGGTGTATGCCCCGGCTGCAGGGGGCGGCGGCGGCGGTTCTTCGGAATTGAAGATCGTGACGGCGTTGGCAATGTTTTCCTCGGTCAGGCCAGCATCGATGGCAATCCCGGCCACACCCAGGCGCAGGGCATCGAGCTTGTCATCGGGATTGGGAATGGCCGTGATGACGGGATCGGTGGCAAGCTGAATGATCTGGCCCAGCAATGTGACCAGCGTATTGTCGATATAGTCGCGCGCATTGAGCCGGCCGCCCAATTTTTGCGCCATGTCCTGCTTGACCATCACCAGCACCCTGGCAATGGCCGCCGCAGTGCGGCTGGCCCCATCGTCGGTGGCGGAATAGTCGGCCAGTGGATCAACCGTCACGCCGTAGACCTGGTACAAATTTTTGATCTCGGTAATGGCGGTGTCGACACTGGTGCCGAAGACCTGCGTCCAGATCTGTACCAGCGACGTATGCGGCGAGATCACGGTCGCGTCAGCGGTGGCGCCGAGTTTGTAG
>JBPBPY010000518.1:0-4152 GCA_050954505.1 Janthinobacterium lividum | reverse complement strand
GACCGGCAGTCAACTCATCATGCCTTGTCGATGGCATCCTTGGTGACTTCCTTGGCATCGCCAACGGTCTTCTGAGTCTTGCCTTCGACTTGTTTGCCCAGGCCCTTGGCTTGCTGCTCTTCGCTGCCCATCATTTCGCCGGCCTTTTGCTGTACCTTGCCTGCTGCGTCCTTGATAGCGCCTGTGACTTGATCTGAGTTCATGTTTTGCTCCTGTGATTGTGAAACATCCGGCTGTGCCTGGATGGTGTAGCCAGAATAAGCCAGAAGCCCAGGGTTGCCAATAGGACAATCCCCCATCCGAATGTAGGACGATTGGAGGCGGCTGTCCGGCAATGTTTTCAATCCGGCGACAGTTTCCGTTCAGCCTGGACCGCGCCTTGCCGCTGCTTGACGAAAAGCATATTGCGCTGCAGCGGCAGACAACTGTCCTTTTTCTTTTCCGATATGATGATTCAGACAAGTCCAAGTCGAGCTAGCCCTGTTTTCAAGCTGGCCCGCTCACCTTCCCTCCCCACCAAAGGAATTCTTCATGACAGTATCGAACGCCAACAGCACCCTGCAGACCGACCTGTTCAATCCGGTCAGGCTGGGCCCGCTGACCCTGACCAACCGCATCGTCATGGCTCCCCTCACGCGCAGCCGCGCGCTCAAGGGTGATGTACCGACGCCGCTGGCCATCGAATATTATCGCCAGCGTGCCAGCGCCGGCCTGATCATTGCCGAAGCAACGCAGATCTCGCCCCAGGGCAAGGGTTATGCATTCACGCCAGGCATCTACAATCAGGAACAGGTCGCGGCCTGGAAGCTGGTCACCGATGCCGTGCATGCCAAGGGTGGCCACATCTTCCTGCAGCTCTGGCATGTCGGCCGCATCAGCCATCCTTCCCTGCAGCCCGAGGGCGTGCTGCCGGTGGCGCCATCGGCCATCACCCCGGAAGGCCAGGCATTTACCGAAGGCGGCTTTGTCCCCTTCGTCAAGCCACGCGAGCTGGCAACTGCCGAACTTGCCGGCATCGTCGAGCAATATCGTCAGGCAGCAAAATTGTCGCTTGAAGCCGGCTTCGATGGCGTGGAAATCCATGCTGCAAACGGCTACCTGCTCGATCAGTTCCTGCGCGATAAAACCAACCAGCGCACCGACCAGTATGGCGGCTCGCTGGAAAACCGCACCCGCCTGCTGCTGGAAGTCACGCAAGCGGTGGTCTCGGTCTGCGGCGCCGACCGCGTGGGCATTCGCCTCTCGCCGATCAGCCCGGCCAACGATATTGCCGACAGCGATCCAGCCAGGTTGTTTACCTACGTGGTCGAGCAACTCAATCAATTCGGACTGGTCTACCTGCATGTGGTCGAAGGCGCAACCGGCGGTCCGCGTGAAACCGACGATGGCTTCGACCTGCAGATCCTGCGCCGGTTGTTCAAGGGCGTCTACATCGCCAACAATGGCTACGACCGCGAACTGGCCATCAGCCGCCGTGCCGAAGGCAAGGCCGACCTGATCGCCTTCGGCAAACCTTTCATCAGCAACCCCGACCTGGTCGAACGGCTGCGCGTGGCTGCACCGATGAATGAACTCGACAAGGATAAACTGTATGGCGGCGGCGCCGAAGGATACACCGATTATCCAGCCATGAATGGGTAAATGGCTGCATGGCAAGCCGATGTGAAAGGGCTTGATTGCCAGCGCCCGGCGGATCACGCTGGCGAACAGGTTACACTTGCACTATTGAAAGACCATCGGATGGCCCGCATATCTCCCGGCAAGGTGGATAATTGGCCTTCCCGTGGCATGCGGTATCCGGCAGCGCCGGCCTGGCTGGCAGATCCTGCATGCAATACCCGAAGTCCTGCGTTTGCTCTGAAGCCTGGACACTGCATCGCACACTCCCATGCGATGCAACTTTACGATCGTGAATATGCTGGACAACAAACTGGATTACGTCACTTCCTGTGAACTCCCCACGCCGTGGGCCACCTTTACATTGCACGCATTTGTCGAACAGCTGACTGGCAAGGAACATCTGGCGATGACCCTGGGCCAGCTTGACGACGGTGCGCCGGTGCTGGCGCGCGTGCATTCCGAATGCCTGACCGGCGACGCCCTGTTTTCGCAGCGCTGCGATTGCGGCGCCCAGCTCGAGTCGGCACTGCATCGCATTGCCACCGAAGGACGCGGCATTCTGTTGTACCTGCGCCAGGAAGGACGTGGCATTGGCCTGATCAACAAGGTCCATGCCTACCGCCTGCAGGACAGTGGTGCCGATACCGTGCAAGCCAATCACCAGCTCGGTTTTGAAGCCGACCAGCGCAGCTACAGCCACTGCCTGCCGATGCTGGCGCACTTCGGCATTCCCAGCCTGCGCCTGATGACCAACAATCCGAAGAAGATCGAGGCGCTGGAAAAACAGGGGGTGCCTGTGGTCGAGCGCGTTGAACTGATCGTCAACCGCAACCCGTTCAACAAATTCTATCTGCGCACCAAGGCGGCCAAGCTCGGGCACATGATCCCGGATGTCCAGTAAGCCGGCAGTCCCTGCCAGCCGGATTCATGCCATTGGCCCGCAGCGGCCAGGCGCACCGATCGACCACCGTCATACATCGAGGAGACCAGCATGACAACCGCATTCGAATTCACCACCGTACCGGCACTGATCGTCGACCATGGCGCTGCGCGTCGCCTGGGTGCGATCCTGCGCAAACGCCATGCGGCCACGCGCCTGTGCCTGGTGACCGATGCCTTCCTGCACCGCAGCGGCTTGCTGGCGCCGACCCTGGCAGACCTGAAGGACCATGGTTTCGATGTCACCGTGATCGACGACGTGGTGGCCGACCCTCCCGACCATGTGGTGCTGGCAGCGTCAGCGCGTGCGCTCGAGAGCCGGGCTGAAATCGTCGTCGGCCTCGGCGGCGGCTCGTCGATGGACGTGGCCAAGCTCATTGCCGTGCTGGCGGCGTCCGACCAGCAGCTGGCCGACATGTACGGCATTGGCAATGTCAGGGGACCACGCCTGCCGCTGATCCAGGTGCCGACCACTGCAGGCACCGGTTCCGAGGTTACCCACATTTCCATCGTCACCACCGGTGCCACCACCAAGAGCGGCGTGGTCTCGCCGATGCTGTATGCCGACCTGGCCATTCTCGATGCCGAGCTGACCATGGGCCTGCCGCCGGCGGCCACCGCAGCCACCGGCATCGATGCCATGGTCCACGCCATCGAAGCCTATACCAGCGCGAAATTGAAGAACCCGCTGTCGGACATGCTGGCGCAGAAAGCGCTGACGCTGCTGGCAGCCAATATCGTCACCGCCTGCCAGGATGGCAGCAACCGCGCCGCACGTGAAGCCATGCTACTGGGCGCCACGCTGGCCGGCCAGGCGTTTTCAAATTCGCCTGTGGCGGCGGTACATGCACTGGCTTATCCGCTGGGCGGCAACTTCCACGTGCCGCATGGCCTGTCGAATGCGCTGGTGCTGCCGCATGTGCTGCGTTTCAATGCCTCGCATGCAGCCGACCAGTACGCCGACATCGCCAGCTGGATCGTCACCGAAAATTTCGACCATGGCGCCAGCGCGGCCGAAAAGACCGAAGCCCTGATCGCCTGGCTCGATCGGATTGCAGTTGCCACCGGTGTCACCCGCCGGCTGCGCGATGTCGGTGTGGCCATGAGCGATTTGCCGCTGCTGGCCTCCGACGCCATGAAGCAGCAGCGCCTGCTGACCAACAATCCGCGCGAACTCAACGAAGCCGATGCACTGGCGATCTACACTGCAGCGTTCTGAGGCCGCTGCACGCGCAGGCAATTGCGGCAAACAGTTTTGCCAGCCGCCGGCGCGTCTCCGGATTACCTGGCTGACGTCCTCTCGCTGCAGGCGCTGGCGCTGACCGCACCGGCATGATCAAAGCCGGGAAATGGCGGAGAAATGGCGGAGAAATGGAAGGAAATGGCAGGCTGCGCCGGCCATGCAGCCTGCATCCGGCGAACCGATCGACGCAGCGTTTGGAGAAAGCGCTGCAGGCTCTGGCCTCGGCAAGGCGCCATTGTAGAAAAAACGAAACAACTTGATTGCCATACCAACATTTCGTCAGTGAATCGTCAGAAAATCGCGTCATCATATCCATGAAATTGGCGACGACATCGAATGGCGCTCATTTC
>JBPBPY010000382.1:0-4163 GCA_050954505.1 Janthinobacterium lividum | reverse complement strand
GCTTGCCCATGCCCAGGCGCTGCGCATGCGCCAGTGCCGCCACCGTGAACTCCTGCGCTTCCAGGGATGCTTCCGGCACTTCCAGGCCGTTGGCCATCATGGCGGCAATCGTGGCTGAAAGCGTATTGCCGGCGCCGGTGAAGGTGCCCGGCTGGCGCTGCCAGGTATCGTTGCGCACCGCGCCCGATTCATTGAACAGGGTATTGGCCACATCATGCACGTCGCAGGGCGTGCCGGTGACGAACAGGAATTCGCAGCCGAGTTCGATGATGCGCATGGCGTCGAGCATCATCACATCTTCATTGGTGGGCTCGCGCCAGGTTTCGGCAAAACGCGCCAGTTCGACGGCCGAGATCAGCATCAGCGTGGTTTGCGGGATCAGCAGTTCGCGGATGGCCACCAGCAGGTCTTCGCCATCGATGCCCAGCTCCGGCAGGGCAGTGGAAAAGGGGTCGAGGATCAGCGGCACATCGGGATAATCGGAGACGATTTCGGCAATTGCCGAGACATTTTCGACGCTGCCGATATAGCCGACCTTGAAGGCCGCAACAGGCATGTCTTCGAGCACGATGCGGGCCTGGTCGGCAACCATGTCGGCATCGATGGTGTGGCTGTCTTCGATGCGGGCGGTGTCGCCCAGCAGCAGGGCGGTGATCACGGAAAGGCCGTGGCATCCCATGGCCGCAAAGGACGCCAGGTCGGCCTGAATGCCGATGGCGCCGACCGGATCGGCAGCACTGAAAGTCAGAACGAGTGGTGAAGTTTGGTTTTGCACAGCGAGTAGATTAAGATAACTGACTTTGCATTCTACTTGAAGGGCCGTGCGCCGTGACCGATAACACTACAAATCCCGCAGAATCCAAAACCTGGATGTGCCTCATCTGCGGCTGGAACTACAACGAAGCCGATGGTTTGCCCGATGAAGGCATTGCTCCCGGCACCCCGTGGGAACAGGTACCGATGAACTGGACCTGCCCGGAATGCGGCGCCCGCAAGGAAGATTTCGAAATGGTCGTCATCTGATCCAGCTCTGCCAGGTCCTGCCGGACCATGGCATTTCCCGGCGCCATGGCGCCCGGCCATCGGCGTTGCACTGCATGACGCCATCGCGCTACCATCGCGCTTGAGTCCTCGTCCTGCCACGATCGTGCCGCTGATGCAAAGCGGTGCGCCCGCTTCATCCTGCCAAGTCCTCCGTACCGAGAATTGACAGGCAAATCGCGCATCCCACGACACTTCACGCCGTGCCCGAAAACGTAAAATGGTTGTCTTCGATGCCCTGCTGCGAACCGGCATCCCGAGGCCATGATTTGCGTGTCATGGGCGTGAAAAACTTGACCTGAAGTCACAATTTTTCCGGTTTCGTGAAAAATCTCCGCTGCCTGCCAGTGATCGCAGGAACCTCGCTGCGATGCGCTCAAGCGGCCTGTTCGCCAGGTTTGCGCAGGTACAATCGTAACTGAAAATACACTGATTATTTTAATAAAAGTTCGCATAAAAACCACGTGCAGTTCACGCTGCTTGGGGCGCTGGCGCAATCCATCTTGCTTTTTATAACAGTTGGGTCGTATATTGGTAAGAGTTTAAACGGGATGACTCATGACAACATCAGTGGCGAACGATAGCCTGAAGATGATGGTGATCGACGACAGCAGCACCATCCGCCGGTCGGCGGAAATCTTCCTGGGCCAGGCCGGCTACCAGGTGGTGCTGGCCGATGATGGCTTTGACGCCTTGGCAAAAATGAATGACCACAAGCCAGCGCTGGTATTTTGCGACATTCTCATGCCGCGGCTCGATGGTTACCAGACGTGTGCACTGATCAAGAAAAGCGCACGCTTTCATGCCACGCCGGTCATCATGCTGTCATCCAAGGACGGTCTGTTCGACCGGGCACGCGGCGCCATGGTCGGCTCGAACGCCTACCTGACCAAGCCGTTTACCAAGGACAGCTTGCTGCGTACGGTGAAGGAACATACCAGTTCATGACGGCGCGGTTGCCTGGCCACGGCCGGCGCCGGCATCGACAGTGTGTGCAGCAGGGCAGCCTGCCAACGCTACCAACGCTACCAACGAATACCTGATACGAGTTTGAGGCGCATAGATGGCAATCCAAAAAATCCTGGTCGTCGATGATTCCGCGACCGAGCGTTATTTCCTCTCCGATATCCTTATCAAGAACGGCTTTTCCGTCTCCACCGCCGAAAGTGGTGAAGAAGCGCTGGCCAAGATGAAGGCCGACAAGCCACAGCTGATCCTGATGGACATCGTCATGCCGGGGCAGAACGGCTTCCAGATCACGCGCGCCATCACGCGCAATCCCGATACCCAGGATGTACCGGTGATCATCTGCACCAGCAAGGGCCAGGAAACCGATCGCATCTGGGGTTTGCGCCAGGGTGCGCGCGACTATATCGTCAAGCCGGTCGATCCCAAGGAATTGCTGGCAAAAATTGCCTCGCTGGGCTAGGCGCGCAGCATGAATGGTGTTCCCGAACCGGCCGAACATGCGCAAGCCCTGGCGGGCGACGCTGCGGCTGCCGGTGGTGCCAATGCTGCCGATCATGCCGGTGCCGGTGCCGTGGCCGAGGCTGGTGCCGAGGCCGGTCCAGCGCTGCAAGCCGCGGCGCCCGACCGCGCCGGTGAGCGCATTGCGCGGCGCGGACGCATGCGCGAATTCCAGGATGGCTTGATGGAGCGCATGCGTGTCGCCCGTACCGGTGTCGACACGCGCATCAATCGTCTCGGCGTGGAAATCGGCGAAGACCGTTGGCTCATCGACCTGCAGGAAGCCGGCGAACTGGTACCGCTGGGCGCCATTACGCCGGTGCCGCTGACCCATGACTGGTTCCTCGGCATGACCAACATGCGGGGCAATCTGGTCAGCGTGATCGACTTTGCCCGCTTTCAAGGGGGGGCTTCGACACCGTTGACGCGCGAATGCCGCATCCTGGCGTTTGCCCCTTCGCTGTCATTCAACAGTGCGATTCTGGTCTCGCGCGTGCTGGGCTTGCGCGATATCGCTCCCATGACGGTGCTGGAACGGCCGGATGGCGATGCATCGACAGCGGCTGCGGTATCGACCGACGCATCAACCGACGCATCGATCGAAGCGCCGGCCGCAATGCCGGCAACGCTGTCCATGGCAAGCCTGCCCGCAGCGGCACATTTCGCCGCACCGTGGGCGGCGCAGTCCTGGCTTGACGACCAGGGACAACGCTGGACCCGGCTCGACCTGTCGGTCGTGGTGCGCGATCCCCGTTTTCTGAATGTGGGTTCATGAACCCTTCGTGCGCGTTGGCGCTGTCTGGTACCGATTGCACCACCCTGGCATCCGGCCGATGGATGCCTGACTTCTGGAGACACAGTAATGGCTTTCAAGCTACCGATGTCATCGCGTGATGACAACAACGCATTGTCTGGCCAGGGCACAGCCGTCGCGTCGCTGCCGGCAGGCATTGCCGGCACGCGCAACGAAGCGCCGGCGCTTGCCGCCGGCAAGATCGAACGCGCACTGGACCGCAGCAAGGAGGGCCGTACATCCTCGGCGCAGCAGAAACGTCCGGCGTCTTCCACAGGCAAAGGTCCAGCGGAGCAGCCGGCGAAGCCGGCCAGGCCGGTCAAGGACGCCGCCAAGCCTGGCCGCGCTGCCGACCCTGCCCATGCATCATCAGGAGAAGCGGTGGACGACGCCGACGGCCAGTTCAGCCGAATCAAGGAATGGCGCCTGCCGGTCATTGGCGAACTGCCGCTGCGCAGGCAGATCAACATCCTGCTCCTCACGCTCATTGGCAGCCTGGCCGCAGGCGGCGTGTTCGTGCTGGTGAATAACTACGGCAATACCGTGGCCTCGAACCAGACCCAGATCGCCGGCGATGCGCTGATGCATACCCAGCGCCTGGGCAAGGCGGCGCCCAACGCCATCCAGGGCAATGCCGAAGCATTCAAGCAGCTTGAGGACAGCCGCAAGCAGTTCAATGCCGAAGTCAGCATCCTGGCCGAGGGTGGCAGCTACCAGGGCCGGGCAGTGCGCGCCGCAGGCGGCGCGGTGAAACCCATGCTCGACGAAGTGACCAAGGTGTGGGCCAACTCGGACAAGGCTGCCGGCACCATCCTGCGCTTGCGCAGCGAACTTTCAGGCTTCGGCGCCACGCTGCAGAAAC
>JBPBPY010000249.1:0-4168 GCA_050954505.1 Janthinobacterium lividum | reverse complement strand
AACGCAATCGGCGAACTGCTGCCGCATCGCTGGCAGCCTCTCGACAAATAGTAAGCATCTCAACACAGCTTTCAAGATGTGTTAGCCGGGTGCTTACCGCGAATGGGTACCCGATCCAGACCATCGCTTTGACACTGTCGAATTACGTGACCCCCTTTTCCGATTGATTCGTCGTGCACAAGCTGCCGTGCTGGACGACTTGCCGAAAAGCTTTGGTCTCTCGGAGGGAGGTCTGCAACGCCAGGACACGCCGGTAATTCCATTACGGGTCATTCGTGAAGCGCTGGTAAATGCTCTAATGCATCGTAGTTATCGAAACCACAGTCCAGTCCAGATCATTCGCTATGCCAATAGGCTGGAGATCCGCAATCCTGGGTTCTCTTTAAAGTCACCCGAGCACTTGGGCGAACCAGGCTCTCATCCACGCAATCCCAAAATTGCAGCGGTTTTAAATGAGACGCGCTTTGCCGAAACTAAAGGTAGCGGGATACGTGTAATGCGGGAAAGTATGGAGCAGGCCGGCCTGACGCCGCCTTTTTTCGATTCGGACAGAGGAGCTGATCAATTCGTTGCCCGTTACTTTTTTCACCATTTTCTTGGAGCAGACGACATTGTCTGGCTTGCCCAGTTTCGTGAGCTGCATTTATCCGATGAAGAAGCCAAGGCACTTATAGTTCTTAGGGAAGCAGGCGCCATCGACAACTCTACCTATCGAGAACTAAACAAGGTCGACGCTCTCACCGCGAGTGCAGCTTTGCGTCGGTTGCGAGATGCTGGTTTGCTTGCACAAAAGGGCCGGGGCTCGGCCACCTACTACGTGCCAACCGAACGTCTTGGTACCGAAGGAAAAGGCCTATCAGCCAAGTCAGCAACGCTATCTACCAACCTCGACGGCTTATCTGCCAACCCCGAGGTCTTATCTGACAACCTTGGCGAACTCGCGGCTAATCCCACCCCAGAGGAAGAAAATTCTCGCAGAGCACTATTGGCAGAGCTGCCAGGCGATCTGGCCGCAAGAGTGGGTGCTTTGGGACGTCGTAGCGTTCCAGAGGAGGCACAAATGGTGATTGTCGAAGTGTGCCGCTTGCGAGCTTGGCGACCAGAAGAATTGGCCCTATTGCTGCATCGAAACGCCCGCCACGTACGGACCTACTTGAGGCCGTTAACGCGGGACGGACGTTTAGTAATGACCAATCCAGATGAACCCAATGATCCGCAGCAAGCCTATCGTACGATCAAAAGTAACTTTGAATAAAAAAAGAAAGGGTGGCGAGACCACTCCGCTTTGTCGCATCGAGCGCATGTTTGGGAAACCCTCGGCCTGAGTGCCAGAAACATAGCTCCGGCAGCCGCTATTTCGCCAGCGGCAGTGTAGCAAGGCGTTGCAGAATCTCGGTTCGCACTGCCAATGGTGGATTCAAATTGGTCAATGCGGCTGGCCACAACTCCTTGGCCAAGTTGACCGTTTGCTTGATTGCCGCCTTGGCAATGCGCTCGGAGATTCCTGCGCTCCTGGCCACGACAATGAATCGTCGATTGTTTCCTTGCGCTGGTACTTGTCGATGGCAACGTTAATGCCGAATCCCTGGAACCCCGGCAGCGCCGCAACGCCCACAATGTCGTAGGCCGGTGAGAGCTCGGGCATCACGCCGTTGTGGTAGAGCACGGAGAAGTTTTTCGAATGTGCGTCCGAATTGCCCAGCAGCATGTTGACCACCTGGCGAATGAAATACTGGCGTACGTCCTCAATGCCGTGCGTGCTCAACCGGTTGAGCACCTGTACGAAGCGAATGAATCTTCGCGGCCGGCGTACTTCTGGTTTGGCATCAGGCGAAGGAGTTGGCATGCATCTTCCATCTGCACCGCGCTGCCGAGACCATGGTCGAACCGGTCAACCGCGAGGAAATGCGTATCCCGACCCAGGGTCGCCACCAATTCGTCACGACCAGCCATTTCATGCATCGGCACCTTGCGGCACTGCGCAATGTTCACGCCGGCCAACGCGGCCAGCTGCAAGCATGCATATTCGTTCAAGACCTCCGAGTCGTCAATCTTGAGCGGCAGCTTGGCGACGAGGTCCGAAAGCGTGCCCCTGACCGGCATGCAGTAGCGCTGCCCATTCCGCGCGCGCGACAGCGCCAGGTACCGTCATGCGGTATCGATTCAGGACCGTCCCGCTTGCGTCGAAGATCGAGCTGTGCCAGGCCATTTGGAAAGGGATCTGCTCTCAGGGGCGCGAAATAGTCATATCGCTAACTTGGTCGAAAGACAGTCCCGGTACGTTGTCCTAGTGAAGCTCGCTGGTAAAGATTCGAATAGCGTTATCAACGCGCTCGTCAGGGGAGTCAAAAAATTGCCTGATGGTTTGATGGAGCTCGTCAATGAACTGGCGAATTATTTCAATCCGCGGCCGAGCTTCGTTTGGGCGAAAAACGAACTGGCCAGCTTCAGAATCTCGTTGGCACGCCGTAGTTCCTTGACTTCTTTTTTTTACAGCGATTTGACGCGCTCCTGCTTGGCGCTGGCCACGGCCGAACGCGACACCGTATCAACCTCATGCCGAGGTACCTATTCATTCAGCGTTTCTGGCACACAGCCAATCTTCGGTGCAATTGATTCGGTAGCCGCCCACAACGACGGATATCCCCACGGTGTTCTTGCACCATACGAACGGCGCGCTTACGCACCTCAGGCGAAAATTTGTTTTGCTCCTTCATGGCTCCATTCTTTCAGACGATGGGGCTTCCACAAATTCCGAAGCTGTTCATTAACGTAATCAAAAAGCTTTGAATAACGCCTGCTTTCCATTACATTTCTGGGTTATAAAAAATTTATCAAATATGATTGTTTTTGAATCGCGCATATTCCTGATTCCGAAACAGATCGATCTCGCAGAAAAACCAGGAAGGAAACCAAAGCCTCATGCAGAACCGTAACAACATTACCCGCCTCTCAATGCTGTTCGCCAGCCTGACCCTCTCCCTAACTCTGCTCAGCTCAGCCACCGCCGCCCCAACCTCCGTTGAGCAATCCACCCCGCTATTCTCCCCCATGCCGTCCTACGCAGTAGAAGCCGGCAAGGTACAAGACTTCGCCACATACGGCTCAGGCAGTTTCGATTGCGGCCCCGCCAAGTGCACCAGCAAAGTCCCCGGCTTCAATGACCAGGGCCAGCTGACCGCCGAAGGCAAGGTCAGCGCATATCGCTACGAAACCAAGGGCAGCGGCTCGGCGCTGGCGATCGAGCGCAACTATGACAACGCCGTCAAGGCGCTGGGCGGACGAAAACTGACTTCGCGGGACGGCCCGAATGGCGAGCACGTCTATCTGGTGGAAAAAGGTGGCCGCCGCATCTGGGCCGTGCTGGAAATCTATAATGACACTGCCTACCACCTGACCTACATCGAAGAAAAGCCGATGCCGCAGCTTGTGACAGCGAATACGGCAGGCCCAGGCCAGCCGCTATTTTCCGCCATGCCGTCCTATACCGTCGAAAAGGGCAAGGTCCAGGATTTCGGCACCTATGGCGGGTCCGCTTTCAATTGCGGGCCGGCCAAGTGCGACGCCAAAGTGCCCGGCTTTAATGCCGAGGGAAAGCTGGTTGCCGAAGGCCGGGTCAGCCGATTCACGTATACGACCAAAGGCAATGGTTCGGCGATGGCGGTCGAACGCAACTATCATAATGCCGTCAAGGCGCTGGGCGGGCGCAAGCTGACGTCGCAGGATAACGTCTACAGCGACCATGCCTACCTGGTGGAGAAGGGCGGGCAACGCATCTGGATCGTGCTGGAGGACTATACCGATCGGCAATACAACCTCGTCTACATCGAAGAAAAACCCATGGTCCAGGGTGTCACGGCAAATCAACTCGCCAATGCGATCGGCAAGAAGGGTTATGCCACCGTGCACATCAACTTTGACAACAACAGCGCCGCGATCAAGAGCGAAAGCGCACCGACGGTAAAGGAAATCGCTGCGCTGCTGGCTGCCGACAAGACACTGCGGCTGTCGATCGAGGGCCACACAGACAATGTCGGCAATGCCGCTGCCAACAAGACCTTGTCAAAGGCACGGGCCGAGAGCGTGGTGAATTCACTGGTGGTGGCAAAGGTTGATACCAAACGGCTTGCAGCGAAAGGCTTCGGCAGTGAAGTGCCTGTGGCGGATA
>JBPBPY010000240.1:0-4184 GCA_050954505.1 Janthinobacterium lividum | reverse complement strand
CATTGCGCAAGACCTGCAGGACCAGCGGTTCCTGCAGATAGATGAATGAGGCGGCAGCCAGGGTAATGAGCGGGGCAAGCAGGCGCAGCGGCGGGCGCAGGCCGAAGATCGAAAAATTGCTCACAGGCGGAGAGACTCCCTGAGCCCAGGCTCTTGGCAAATGGGTGGGATGCCGGCGCCGCCAAACGCTCCCCTCTCGCAGCGCCGCTACGGGCGCAGGCAGGCAGCGCTGGCGGTGCCTGGCACCGGCTTTGCGCCCATCTTAATCGCTGGCTCGCATTTCGGTAAGTGCATGGCAGTAAAATAGGCCAGACGTGTCGAGGGAAAAATCAGGCTGCGCGACGCTTTTGCTCGCGCCTTGCCATGGCAATCAGGTCCCAGCCAAGCTGGCGGCGGATTTCATCCTGGTCCGGCGGCGGCCGGCGATCCGTACGGCGGCGCTCCATATACAAACGCACTGCTTCCTTGCTGGGTTTCTGTTCCATGATTCCTCCGCGAACTCATACGAACCTGCAAGGTTCGCGCAACGGCTGCGAGTTCAAGTCATTAATGCGTTGGAGGGGTGCCCGGTTGACAAAGGATGTTTGTCAACTGCAAGGATAATTTCCGCATCGAATGAATGCTTCATGTAACACCAGAAGGTCTTGCCAGCGTTCCCCTCACTGTTTGAGTAACCGCCACAATTTCAATGTTTCGGAATATTAAGAAAGTGCTGGAAAATTAGTTTTTTCCGCGTGGGCGGTAATGCCGTCACGAGCGCAGCGGATTCTGGGCGTTTATTGCTGATATGACCAATATCTCGTATTTCAATTCAGAATTGGCGAGCGGATGGCGATGTTTTTATACTCGCTTCATCTTCTTCCGAAAGGGTTCATCATGGATACGCTCACCATTATATTGATTTGCGCTGCCGTCGCTCCGTTACTGGCGCGTGTGTATTTCAGGATTGACCGGTAGGCCCGATTCAACATCAAGACCTGAACCGTTGCAGCCGGCGCGGCAAAAAGGCAATTCGGCAACGCCGGCAGTCGACGAAAGCGACTCTGCATGGCTGCCGCCCCCTGAAATTTGTTGCATAAAAGGCACGATAAAAGACTCAAAATATTTCACTTGCGCAACATAACAGCGGTAGTTGCGTATGATTGATTTCATGAAATCAAATCAATACACCACTGCAGTCGCCATGATACTTTCTGCCATGGCAATGTTTGCGATGATGGATGCGTCCATCAAATATTTGAGCGCTGTCGCTTCGCTGGTGCTGGTTCTGTGGTCGCGCTATGTGATCCAGGCCGCCATCATGGGCACCTGGTTATGGCGCACCCAGGGGCGCAAGGGGTTTGCCACCGCCCTGCCCGGCTACCAGCTGCTGCGTGGCTTTCTGCTCATGTCCATGGGTTGCATGGCCTACCTGTCGCTGCAGCACATGCCACTGGCCGAATTTACCGCCATCGTCATGCTGGCGCCCATCCTGGTCACCGCCATCGCCAGCTGGAAACTCAAGGAGCCCATCGGAGCCTTGCGCTGGATGGTGGTATGCGGCGGTTTCATCGGCACCCTGGTCGTCATCCGGCCCGGAAGCGGCATGTTCGGGCCGGCCGTCATCTTCCCGCTCTTGACCATGCTGTCGTCGGCAGCATACAGCTTGTCGACCGGCCATCTGGCCAAACGGGAAAACCCATGGACCACCCAGTTCTATACCGGCTTGACCGGCACCCTGGTGATGCTGCCCGTCATGGTGTTTGAATTGATGAACTTGCCGGCCGCCATGGCGCAATTCACTTCGATGCATCTGCTCATGCTGGTGGCCATTGGCGTGATTGCCACGGTCAGCCATCTGGTGATGGTGATGGCATTCGGCCGCTCCAGTGCTGCTGCACTGATGCCTTTCACCTATGCGCAAATCGGTTTTGCTGCAATTCTGAGCTGGCTGGTTTTCGATCACGCTCCCGATGCGCTCGCCATGCTCGGCATGTGCGCCATTGCCGGCTGCGGCGCGGCGACTGCCTGGCTTGACATGGTGGCCTTGCGCCGGCCGCGCTTTTCCTCAGCCATGCCCGCTTGAAATGTCTCAAGCCGAGCGGCGCTCGCGCGCCGCCCGGCTTGAATTTTTACATTACTATTTTTACATTTTTACTTCTGCATTTTTACTTCTGCATTTTCAATTCCCTATTTTCACCTGCGCATCGAGCACTGCTGCAGGTTTACTTCTGTGCTGCCGGCGGAGCTGGTGGCGCGCCGGGGGCATCATGGCCAGGGCCGCCAGGCCTGCCGTCATGCGGCCCGTGGTCGCGCCTGCCGCCGTGATGGCGATGCGCGGTTTTTTCATCGAAGGTCTTTTGCTGCTCAGGCGTCAGCACGGCATACAATGCCCGCGTCGCTGCCAGCCGCGCAGTCATGCCGGCTTCCGTGTTTTTCAGATGCGCCAGTTCCTGTTCCATGCGCTGCGGTGCGGTCATTGACTTCCAGGCAGCACGATCGGGACGTGGACCAGGCGGCTGTGCCGGTTTCATGGAAGAGACGAAGCTGTTCCATGCCGACTCCTGGGCTGCGCTGATCTTCAGTTCGTCATGCATGCGGGCAGCGCGCCTGGCCATCGCCTGCTCCATGCGGGCCGGATCGGGACGGCTGCGGCCTTCCGGTCCGCGCGGGGCGCCTGCTGCGTTTGCGGAACCGCTCGCTGCAGCGGCGGCTGCAGGCGCATCCGAAGGAGTACGCTGGGCATAGGCACCAAAGGATACGGCACCCATCATGACAACCGTTGCGCCGACCACGATGGTTTTTTTGAAATTGCTCATCTCTTTTCTCCAGAAGTTAAACACGATGTGCAGTGCACATGGAACGTATCTTCTCTTAAACATGTTTCGCACAAGTGTCCCGGACCCCGGCCTTTGTATCGAATTGTTTCGCCTCGTTCACTGGTGTCCGCAATCCGGCGCCGATACAATTGCGATACAAAAATCCCTGCCAGTGTGATGCGAAGCCGCGATAATCGAGCCATGGAACCCATCTCGCATATCCTGGTGGTCGACGACGATCACGAAATCCGCTCGCTGCTGGCCGAGTACCTGGAAACCAACGGTTATAAAACCATCACCGCGCATGACGGCCCGTCAATGAGCGCGGCGCTGGCCGGCCACCCGGTCGAATTGATCGTGCTCGACCTGAACTTGCCTGGTGAAGACGGCTTGACGCTGTGCCGCAACCTGCGTGCGCGTTCAGGCATGCCGGTCATCATGCTCACGGCGCGCAGCGAGCCACTTGACCGCATCCTGGGCCTGGAAATGGGCGCCGACGATTACCTGCCCAAGCCGTTCGAGCCACGTGAACTGCTGGCGCGGATCCGCAGCGTGCTGCGCCGCAGCCAGGCCACGCCGGCCGGCGGGCATGGTGGCGCCACGCCGCGCCTGCTGCACTTTGCCAACTGGACACTGGACCTGACTGCCCGCCACCTGGTGGCGCCGGACGGTCTGGCCATCATGCTCTCGGGTGCCGAGCTGCGCATGCTGAAGGTCTTTCTCGATCATCCGAACCGGGTGCTCAACCGCGATCAATTGCTCAATCTCACCCATGGGCGCGATGCCGATCCATTCGACCGTTCCATCGACATCCAGATCAGCCGGCTGCGGCAAAAACTCGGTGAAGATGCGCGCTCGCCGCAGATCATCAAAACCGTGCGCAATGGCGGTTATGTCCTGGCCGTGGCAGTGACGGCCGGCGCACCGTCATGAGTGCGTTTTTCCGCTCGATGAGCGGAAGGGTCTTTTTGATCCTGCTGCTGGGCATCCTGGCTGCCGCATCACTGACCTACTGGCTGGCATTTGGCGAGCGCCAGCGCACCATGACGCAGTTTCGCGATGCCCGCGTGGTGGAACAGGCCGAGCAATTCATCCTCACGCTTGATGCCATTCCCGCTGCCGGACGCCTGGCTTTTCTCGCCACGGCAAAACGCTTTGGACTGGCGGCTGAATCGATCGACCAGGCCGATCCGGCCGAAGACAGTGAACGCGAGGCTTCTGCCGCATTGGCCGACAGCGAGCGGCAGGCGCATGGCAATCTGGCCAACGCATTGACCGACCGGCTCGGCAGCGGCTACAACGTGCGCGAGCTCAGTCCACCCTCGGCCGAGTGCAGCGTGCCACGGCCACGTTTTGCCGAGGGCGGCCCTGGCCCTGCCATGGGTC
>JBPBPY010000080.1:0-4208 GCA_050954505.1 Janthinobacterium lividum | reverse complement strand
CGCAAGCATTTGCTGAATCTGCGCCATGTCAGTTCGGCTGTCGATGTGGTTGGTCTGGTTGATGGTGACATTGCTTCCGCCGCCACCGCGCAGCTGATCGTTCGGAATAATTGTGCCGGCGCCCTTGGGCACGAATAGTTCCGGGCCACGCTCGCCCACCATCGACGCCACGTTCAACGGCGGATTTCCGCCATCTGCAAAACCGCGTCCCGAGTAGCTCAGCCCACCCTCAGCAGACTGCCAGCCATTGGTCACGATGGGCGCGGTTGTGCTAGTCCCGAACAGGCCCGACAAGGAATTGAACAGCCCTGACCCCAGCGCGCCAGCAAACGAACTGCTGTTGCCGTTGCCGGTCAGGCTGGCGAGAAAATTCTTCGCCTGCATCCGCGCCATATCCGCCAGCACCGACTGCGCAAAGCTGGAAAACGACAGCTTGCCGGTGGTGGCGAACGACACAATCGCGTCCTCAGCCGACTTGAAGCCGTTTGTCAGGGCGTTGCCGACCTGGGCGCCGACATTGTTGGCCTCTTCGCCGTACTTGCGGATCGACTCGGTGAAATTGAAATATGGATCTTTGGACTTGCTGTCGGCCTGGTCGATCAGGTCAGCGGCCGCCTGCTTCGATGCTGTGGCCACGGCGTTAATCTTATCGATTTTCGCTTGCGGCAAAACTTCATCTTTTCCCAACTTAGCCTGTGCGGCTTGAATCTGCGCCGCAGCCGCGCCATCAATGCGCCGCGCTTCAGTCAACTTGGCCAGCTCCAGTGCGCTCTTTCCCATCCAGTCAACGTCCTGCTTTCGGAAATCGAGAGCCTGCTTTTCTTGGAACCCGAAGGCAGCAGTGCTCTTGTCGATCTCACGCAGGGCGGATTGAGTCTTCAATTTCTCGGCGGTGATGTCAAGCTGCCGATTTTCTTCGATGAAAGCCTGTTTTTGCGAATCCGAGAGTGGTGAGAATCCAGCGGCCGCCCTCTGCTTGTCTGAGAAACGGCCCATCGTGACATCGAATTGGGCCATCGCCTCTTTCGATTCCTTCACCTTGCCTTGAAATTTGTCGAAATTGTCGAGCACAAAGTTCATGCCTTGCTGGGACCGCTCCACGTCGTTCTGGGCGGCCTGGAAAGGATCTTGCCTCATGCGCTCCGATGCACTGTTTATGGCCGATTGCTTGACTTCCGCTGGCTTTGGGTTCCAGGACCGACCGGTCGGCTTAAGATTTATTTTTGAATCTTCGATTGACGCACTGCGACCGTCGGCAGCGGTGGCAAGCTTGATCTTTGCATCGTTTTCCATGACCTGCTTGACGATATTATCGCCAGCATTTTTGATGCGCCCCGTAGCCTTTTCCCATCCTGCTGCAAGCGCGTCGCCAGCACCGCTGATATTTCCTGTCGCCAGCCGTGTGCCGGCGGTCGAAATAGCATTGACCGCATCGTTGAGGACGCCGAGCGAAGCCATAACCGACTGTGCAACGATGTAAAAACCGTCTGCCATCACATAGCCCAGCCCGGCAATGGTGGAGGTGCCCACCCGGAAAGCACGCACGATGCTTGGCCACCCATCTTTGAACAAATTGGCCAGGTCGGTAAAAGCCGGCATGACGGCGTCGGCGATCGCTCGCTTGAAGCCCCTGCTCATGAGGTCCGATTCGGCATTGAACTCGTCCATCGCTTTCTTGTATTTTGCGACGGCCTCCTCGGCGCCAGCGCTCATTCCAAGCTGATACTCGTCAAGCCGCTCCTTCGATACTTGAATTTCTGCGGAGGTTACTTTCAGCGTCTGCACGATCTGCGCATAGCTGCCCATTCCCATAGCCGCAGCCGCTTGATTCCGATCCCAACCCTCCGTGTACGTGTCGAGAACGTCCTTTGCGTTCTGCAAGATTTTTGTATGGTCCAAAAACTGCCCGTCGGCAGATCGATATTTCACGCCCAGACGGTCCAGTTCTTCGCCATTACCGTGGATTGCCTGATCGATCCCGTCATAAACAGCTTTGTAATCACCCGGATCGACCTTCAACCGCTTCATTGCTTCGGCGAGGGCGCCAGCCTCGATAGAAGATATCCGAAAATTTTCCTGCATCTTCACCAGCTGGTCATTTGTCGCGATGAGCGAATCAATGTTCTCGCTCTTGTAGAACGATCCATCCATCATTCCACTGATCGCACTGATGGTCGTGGACAGCACCTTGTAGCCGGTATAAATCGCGCCGGCAATGGTGCCCGCCAAGACGGCACCGATAGCAAGCCCGGCGACGGTTGCGGCGGTGGAGCTCTTCTCTTTGAAGTCGTCCCATGCCTGGCTGCCCATTACAATGCCAGTCGTTACGCCAGTACCGATAGCCTCGGCCACGCGCTCGCTCATCGAGCTGAATGTCGCTTTGCCGGCTGTGTCGCTGATACCCTGGATCGCTGCTGACGACTGCGCCGAGCTGGCCATGATTGCATCGTTGGCAGCTTGCATTGCCGAACCCATGAGCGCCGACGCTTTCTGCATGTCGTCGGACGCGCGCAGGAAACTGCCCCGGAAATCATCGACAGAGCCGGCCGACTGGCCCATTCGGTCGCGGGCGATCTGGGCGGCCCGATCCATCGACGATGAATAGTCGCTGATGTCCGCGCCGACGCTTACCGATAGATTTCCGAGTGACATTGTTTTCCCTGAGGCGGTAAATTAGGCGATGGTGACCAGACCGTTGACGCGCAGCTCGATCGTGCCCGCGACCACGGCGTCGACGCCGCCGGAAACTGGCGAACCCTTCACGAAAGCGGCAAACGATGCGACCTTGCCGTTCGGGTACGCCAGCTTGAAATTCTTCTGCGCGCCCGATGCTTGGGCCGCGCGCACGGCATTCTGGCCGGCGTCGGAATAGTCGGGGTTGACATCCATGGAGAACTTGCCGAAGTCCTGCAGGCCGAGGCGAATTTCCTTGGCCTGGGATGACAGGTTGGTCACGTCGATTTCTGAGGCCATGCCATCGAAGCCGGAATAGCTCTTCACGTTGGCAATTGGCGTCCAGGAGACCGGCGTCGCGCTGCCGCCGCTGGTGTAGGTCAGACCGGTGGCATCGGTGCCGGTCAAGGCATAGGCGCTTGCCGTGGCACTCGAAACCACGAAACTTTGGCCGTTGAATACGCTCATGGTGCCGACGATGCCGGACAGCGTGACAATGTCGCCGTTGGAAAAGCCGTGACCGGCATCGCTGACGATTGCAGGACTGGTGGCCGAGATACTGGTGAGCGGGTTCGCGGCGCCGACGGCGGTGCCAATCGATACAACAGAACCCTGGGCCGAGAATGCGGTGCTTGACATGGAAATTCCTTTTCGGGTTTTGAAATAAAAAAAAAGCGACCCGAATGGATCGCCGTATTGGGCGTTACCTTTTAAGCAACGCGTAAAACATTTTTCATGCCGCCGAACATCGCAGCGATCATCGCCTCAGTCTGCGCGTCCTTGTCTTCCAGCAGGACCGGTGCCACCTCTGCCGGCTTGTCGTCTGGGTAAAGAAGGAACTCGGCCAAGGTGAATGGCTTTGGCCTGGTTTTGGTATCGCGGTTCACGTTCGCCAGCGTGCTGGTGATGTGCGCCTGCATGTTGTCCCAAACACGCGTACCCCACGGTTCCAGGGCATAAAATTCTTGCCACCCCAGATATTCCGCATAGGGCATGCGGTCCAGCTCTTCCAGCGACCTGGACAACGCCAGTGCAAGCCGGAACTTGAACCGGCGGTCCAGATCGCCTTTTAGTTTCCCGCTTCAGCCTTGCGGAAGCCGTTCAGTTCCAGCACGCCGGTGACCAGCTTTTCGATGGCTTCATTGCTCGAAGCGCGAATCTCCGGCAGATCGGCTTCGGAAAACACGGCGGCGCCGTCATCGTCGAATACCGATGCGGTCAGCAGGCGCAGGCCGAACGAGTCGTTGTCGTTGTCCTTCTTGAGTTGGGCACGGATGGCTTCCACCTCGCTGACCGCCAGTTGCTTGATCTGGACATCACCGAAGCCTTCCACGGGAACGGCCGAGGTTTTTGGCTTGAGGGCTGCGAACAGGGAAGCTTTGTCGAATGGCATTTCAATTTCCTCTTAATCGTTGAACCAGAACGAGAAGTCCTGGCGGTGTCGGTGCAGCTTTGTATCGGATTCAAACGTGTATCCGTCGTTGCGAAAAACGGCGTGCAGCAGCGGCGCGGCCTGCAGCGCTTTGCGGATCTCG
>JBPBPY010000046.1:0-4214 GCA_050954505.1 Janthinobacterium lividum | reverse complement strand
TGCTGATTGCCAGCTACCTGGAAAACCGCGACCGTGCCACCACCCGTGCGGTCGTGATTCCGGCCGCCCTGCTGGCTGTGCTGTGCGCAGCCGGCCTGCCCTTCCTGGGCCGCATTGCCGGCATGGCCAGCGACGCCTATTCCTTGCCGCTGTATGAAGGCTATGCCACCTGGGTAGGCGCGGCCGGCATCGTCGGCCTGGTCGGCAGCCTGGCCTGCATCCTGCTGGCACGGCGCTTTCGCCCCCAGGCCATCCTGGTACTGGCCGCTACCGGCTTCATCAGCGCCATGCTGCTGATGCTGGGCCATGACCCGATGGGCCGCTATGCTGCCGGCATTGCCTATGTGCCTGCGGTGAAGGCCGAGCTGACGCCGTCGACGCCGCTGTACGCAGTGGGCCGCTATGAACAGGCACTGCCGTTCTACCTGGGCCGTACCACCACACTGGTCGAACACATGGACGAACTCGAATTCGGCCTGCGGCTGGAACCGCAGCTGTGGATTCCGACACGGCAGGAATTCGCCCGCATCTGGAGCGCCGACAGCGTGGCGGGCAAGAAGTCGGTGGCCATCATGGCCGTCTGGATCTATGAAGAGTTTGCCAAGTCGGGCTTGCCGATGCGGGTAATCGCCAAGGACCCGCGCCGTGTGATCGTCACCAACGACCCCGCCGTCGTGGTCACGCCAGTCAGTGCCAACACCGTCAACAACCTGGTCCTGCCGGTCCTGGCACAGGGCGCCGGCGAAGCCATCGTCACCGCCGGTCCGGCACATACTGGAAACAAAAAATGACCCTGCCAACCTTCGGTTTCATTTTCATCGGCATCTGCCTCAATGCCATCGCCCAGCTGTGCCTGAAGGCCGGCACCAATGCGGTCGGCGCCATTCACCTCTCGGCTGCGAACTGGCTTTCCACCGGCTTCCAGCTGGCCACCCAGTGGCAGATCATCGCCGGCTTGTCCTGTTATCTGATCTCGGTGGTGGTGTGGATCATCGGCCTGTCGCGCGTGGATGTGACAATCGCCTATCCGCTGCTGTCGCTCGGCTACATCATCAATGCATTCGGCGCCTGGTACCTGCTCGGTGAAACGCTGTCAGCCCAGCGTTTGCTGGCCATCGGCGTGATCATCATCGGCGTGGCCCTGCTGGCACGCAGCTGAACCGGCGCCGCCGTGCCACCTTCAACCCTGCAAGACACGACCCTACGCTGACCAAGGAACCAGAACATGACCGCAGCCACCAACGACGCCTTCCTGCCATTTGCCAAGCCGGTCATCGACGAAGATGCCATCGCCGCCGTGGGCGAGGTGCTGCGCTCGGGATGGATCACCAGCGGCCCGAAGGTCGCGGCATTCGAAGCGGCGTTGTCGGAACTGTTTGGCGGCCGGCCGGTGCGCACCTTCAACTCCGGCACCGCGACGATGGAAATTGCCTTGCGCGTGGCCGGCATCGGTCCTGGCGATGAAGTCATCACCACGCCGATTTCCTGGGTCGCCACGGCCAATGTCATCATCGAGGTCGGCGCCACGCCGGTATTCGCCGATATCGACCCGGTGACCCGGAACATCGACCTCGACAAGCTCGAAGCCGCCATCACGCCGCGCACCCGCGCGCTGATGCCGGTGCTGCTGGCCGGCCTGCCGATGGATATGGACCGCCTGTATGCAATTGCTGCCAGACACAAGCTGCGGGTGATCGAGGATGCCGCGCAGGCGATTGGTTCGAGCTGGCATGGCAGCAGGATCGGCGCCATCGGCGACCTGGTTTCATTCAGCTTCCAGGCCAACAAGAACCTGACCACCGGCGAAGGCGGCTGCCTGGTGCTCAACAATGCCGAGGAAGCGGCGCTGGCCGGACGCTATCGCTTGCAGGGCGTCACCCGCACCGGCCATGACGGCCTCGATGTCGACGTCCTTGGCGGCAAGTTCAACATGACCGACATGATGGCAGTCATCGGCCTGTCGCAGTTGACCCGGCTCGGCGGCATCACGGCCAGGCGGCGCCAGCTGGCGCGGCATTATTTCGATCTGTTCGGCACCGCATTCGAGGCCGATACCGGTGCCCAGCTGCCGCCCCGCAATTTTGAAGACAGCAACTGGCACATGTTCCAGCTGGTGCTGCCGCCGCGGCTGCTGCGCGCCGACTTCATGGAGCAAATGTTCCAGCGCAAGATTGGCATTGGTTACCACTATCCACCGATCCATCTGTTCTCGCTGTACCGCGCGCGCGGCTTCCATGAGGGCATGTTCCCGGTGGCTGAATCGGTCGGCCAGCGGATTGTTTCGCTGCCGATGTTTGCCAGCATGACGCTGGCTGACGTGGAACGCACGGTCGACGCGGTAAAATCCGTGCTTTCCTGAATCGGTAGTGCACATGTGCATGGCAAGCCTGGCCGGCTCTGGCTGCCGGCATGCAGCGGCTGACCCGGATGTTCAAGGCCGCAGGCGGCCGGCCCGGGACCACTGGCCGATGTTCGCTGCCTGCGCAACCCTGGTGTCGTGTTTGCCGACACCTTGCTTTAACTTTTGGCCCACCGGCCTGCCATGCGCAGGCCGCTGAGCGCTCATGAATAGACTTCAATGACACCAGAAATTTCCATCGTCATCCCGGTATACAACGAAGAGTCCGGCCTGGCCAACCTGTTTGCCCGACTGTATCCGGCGCTCGACGCGCTCGGCCTGGCGTACGAGATCGTGTTCGTCAATGACGGCAGCCGCGACCGCTCGGCGCAGATCCTGGCGGACCAGTTCCGCAGCCGCCCCGATGTCACCCGCGTGGTGCTTTTCAACGGCAACTACGGCCAGCACATGGCGATCCTGGCAGGCTTTGAAGCCACACGCGGTGAAATCGTCATCACGCTCGATGCCGACCTGCAGAACCCGCCGGAAGAAATCGGCAACCTGATCGCCAAGATGCGCGAAGGCTACGATTATGTCGGTTCGATCCGGCGCGAGCGCCAGGACTCGGCCTGGCGCACCCAGGCATCGAAACTGATGAACCGTTTTCGCGAGCGCATTACCAACATCAAGATGACCGACCAGGGCAACATGCTGCGCGCCTATGGGCGCAACGTCATCGCCCTCATCAATAAGTGCAGTGAAGTCAATACCTTCATACCGGCGCTGGCCTATACCTTTGCGCGCAAGCCGACCGAGATCATGGTCGAGCATGAAGAGCGCACCGCCGGTGAATCGAAGTATTCGTTCTACAGCCTGGTGCGCCTGAATTTCGACCTGATCACCGGTTTTTCACTGGTGCCCCTGCAGTGGTTCTCGATGCTCGGCATCGGCCTGTCGCTGCTTTCGGCCGCCCTGTTCGTGATCCTGATGATCCGCCGTTTCGTCATCGGCGCCGAAGTCCAGGGCTTGTTCACCCTTTTTGCAATAACCTTTTTCCTGATGGGTGTGATCCTGTTCGGCATTGGCCTGGTCGGTGAATATGTTGGCCGCATCTACCAGCAGGTGCGCGGCCGGCCGCGCTACGTGGTGCAAACCGTGTTGCAGGAAGCTGTCGATGCGCCGCGTCCGGTGGCTGAACTGCTGCACCCGGCGGCACCGGCGGCGAGGCAGCAATGACAGCAGCAATGACTCTGGAACCCGACCACGCCGCGACCGCGCAAGTCCCTGCGTCAACGCTGCCAGCGCCCGCGGCAGCACCGCAGCGCGCAGTGGTGTTTGCCTACCATACTGTCGGAGTGCGTTGCCTGAAGGTCTTGCTGGCGCGCGGTGTCGATGTCGCACTGGTGGTCACCCATGAAGACAATCCGGCTGAAACCATCTGGTTCGAATCGGTTGCCGCACTCTGCGCCGAACATGGTATTGCCACCATCACGCCTGCCGATCCACATGTTGCGGAACTCAGGGAACGGATGGTGGCTGCCAGGCCGGAATGGATTTTCAGTTTTTATTATCGCCACATGCTGCCGCAAGACCTGCTGGCGCTGGCGCCCCGTGGCGCCTACAACATGCATGGCTCGCTGCTGCCGCGCTATCGGGGGCGTGTGCCGGTGAATTGGGCGGTGCTGCACGGTGAAACCGAGACCGGCGCCACGCTGCACCGCATGGTCGCCAAGGCCGATGCCGGCGCCATCGTTGCGCAGACTTCGATACCGATCCTGCCCGATGACACTGCCTTCGAGGTATTCGGCAAGCTGGCTGTGGTGGCGGAAAAAACCCTCTGGGATGTGCTGCCGGCCATGCTCGCCGGCGCAGTCCC
>JBPBPY010000164.1:0-4254 GCA_050954505.1 Janthinobacterium lividum | reverse complement strand
CATGACGCATGACCTGTGGGCCACGCTGAATGCCAAGATGGTCGATTACCTTGATTCGGTTTCGCTCAAAGACCTGGTCGACCAGCAGCGCTTGAAAAACAATGAACGTGTCGTGGCCATGCCGCAGCCACGTGCAGCAGCCTGAAATGAATTGAATTGGACAAGAATATGAATGCCCCTCTGGAAAAAAGCCTGGTCGATACACTCAAGGCACCGCATTTCCCGGTGTATATGGATTATTCAGCAACCACGCCGATCGATCCACGCGTGGCCGACAAGATGATTCCCTACCTGCGCGAGCAGTTCGGCAACCCTGCCTCGCGCAGCCATATGTATGGCTGGACTGCCGAGCATGCCGTTGAAGAAGCGCGCGGCCACGTCGCTGCGCTGGTGAATGCCGACCCGCGCGAAATCATCTGGACCTCGGGTGCAACCGAAGGCAACAACCTGGCCCTGAAGGGTGCGGCGCAGTTCTACAAGACCAAGGGCAAGCACATCATCACGGTGAAGACCGAGCACAAGGCCGTGCTCGATACCGTGCGTGAACTCGAGCGCCAGGGTTTCGAGGCGACCTACCTGCAGCCGCAGGACAATGGCTTGATCACCATTGCCCAGCTGGAAGCGGCCATTCGTCCCGACACCATCCTGGTTTCGGTGATGCTGGTGAATAATGAAATCGGTGTAGTCCAGCCTGTCGATGAAATCGGTGAACTCTGCCGCGCCAAGGGCATCATCTTCCATTGCGACGCGGCGCAGGCCACCGGCAAGCTGCCGATCGACCTGGCAAAGACCAAGGTCGACCTGATGACCTTCACTGCCCACAAGACCTACGGCCCGAAGGGCATCGGCGCACTGTATGTGCGGCGCAAGCCGCGCGTGCGCCTGGAAGCGCAGATGCATGGCGGTGGCCACGAACGCGGCCTGCGTTCCGGCACCTTGCCAACCCACCAGATCGTCGGCATGGGTGAAGCATTCCGGATTGCCAAGGAAGAGATGGCCGAGGAAATCACCCGCATCACCGCGCTGAACCATCGGCTGGAAAATGGCTTGAAAGAGATGGAAGAGGTCTACATCAACGGCGACATGGCCCATCGTGTGCCGCACAATCTCAACGTCAGCTTCAATTATGTCGAAGGTGAATCGCTGATCATGGCCATCAAGGATATCGCGGTGTCCTCCGGCTCGGCTTGCACTTCCGCCAGCCTGGAACCATCGTATGTCCTGCGTGCCCTGGGCCGCAGCGATGAGCTGGCGCACAGTTCGATTCGTTTCACCTTTGGCCGTTTTACCACCGAAGAAGATATCGACTTCACGATCGCACTGATCAAGGACAAAGTCGCCAAGCTGCGCGAGCTCTCGCCGCTGTGGGACATGTACAAGGATGGCATCGACATCAGTTCCATCCAGTGGGCGGCGCATTAAGCCCGGCCACGGGAGACACGCGCTTTACGGCGGAAATTTCCGCAGCAGGCATTGAACACGGATTCAAGGAGCAACAAAATGGCTTATTCAGAAAAAGTACTCGATCACTATGAAAACCCACGCAACGTCGGCGCCTTTGCCAAGGGTGACGACACTGTCGGCACCGGCATGGTGGGCGCGCCCGCTTGCGGCGACGTGATGAAACTGCAGATCAAGGTTGGCGCCAACGGCGTGATCGAAGATGCCAAGTTCAAGACCTATGGCTGTGGTTCGGCCATTGCGTCATCGTCGCTGGTGACCGAATGGGTCAAGGGTAAGACGCTCGACCAGGCCATGGCCATCCGTAATACGGAAATCGCCGAGGAACTGGCTCTGCCGCCAGTGAAGATCCACTGTTCGATCCTGGCGGAAGACGCCATCAAGGCAGCGGTGCTGGACTACAAGACCAAGCATGCGGTCGAAGCGCAAGCCGCGACAGCGGAACTGGCCTGAATCATCCCGGCGTATCACGGTGCGCCGGGATGCGTCGATGAGCGTCGATGAGCGTCGATATTCAAGTACACTTTTTGCACAATTTTTTGCCGCTGATGTTCACGGTCCTTGGTGACCATGAGCACCATGCCGGCAGGATGGAAGACCATGGCAATCACACTGACAGAAAAAGCGGCGAAGCACATCACCCGTTACATGGACCGGCGCGGCAAGGGCATCGGCCTGCGCTTTGGCGTACGCACCACCGGTTGCTCGGGCCTGGCTTACAAGCTCGAGTATGTCGACGAAAGTGCGGTGGAAGACAGCGTTTTCGAGTCGCACGGCGTCAAGCTGTTCGTCGACCCGAAGAGCTTGCCGTATATCGACGGCACTGAACTCGACTTCGGCCGCGAAGGCTTGAATGAAGGCTTCAAGTTCAGCAATCCGAACGTCAAGGATGAGTGCGGTTGCGGTGAGAGCTTCCGCATCTGATACCAGCGCTGCCTGTCGCTTGACATGGATGCTTCCATGACCTGCGTCGCACGGCGTAATGGCTGTTGCTGAACGCCAGCCATCGCTCCAGAGTGCCTCTGCAGTGCGGCCCGTGGTGTAACCAAGCCTGTTGAAGTCCAGACAGGCTTTATTTTTTCAAAATCCATGCAAAACCACTTCGAATTGTTTCACCTGCCGCAGCAATTCGGCATTGACCTGGCGGCCTTGTCGCGCGCTTATCACGAGGTGCAGAACCAGGTGCATCCGGATAAATTTGCCAGCCAGCCCGAGGCAGAAAAACGGGTGGCAATGCAATGGGCCACACGTGCAAATGAAGCCTACCAGGTGCTGCGCAACCCGCTCAAACGGGCCGCCTATCTGTGTGAACTCAACGGCATCGACCTGCAGACCGAATCGAACACCGCCATGCCGCGCGACTTCCTGATGCAGCAGATGGAATGGCGTGAAAACCTCGATGAAGCAAAAGAGCAGATCGACGCGGCCGACATGAACCAGCTTGCCACCGACGTGGCCAAGGCGCGCGACGCGCAGCTCAAGTCCATCGCCAGCCAGTTCGACAGTGGCGACAGTGCCGACATGAGCGCCGCAGCCCAAGGCGTGCGCCAGCTGATGTTCCTGGAAAAATTCGGCGATGAAGTCGCCGCCGCACTCGACCGACTTGCAGACCAGGCTGCAGATTAACCTCAAGAATTTATGGCACTTCTCCAGATTTCAGAACCCGGCATGTCCACCGCACCCCACCAGCACCGGCTGGCAGTGGGCATCGACCTGGGTACCACCAATTCACTGGTGGCAACCGTGCGCAGCAGCGTGCCGGAAGTGCTCAGCGACGAAGAGGGCCGCTCGCTGCTGCCATCGATCGTGCGCTATCTCCCGAACGGCCATGCCAACATCGGCTACAAGGCGCAGGCAAAACAAACCACTGACCCGCGCAATACCATCGTCTCGGTAAAACGTTTCATGGGCCGTGGCTTGAAGGACATCGCCCATGCCGAGAACCTGCCGTACGATTTTCTCGATACGCCCGGCATGGTGCAGATCCGCACCGCCGCCGGCGTGAAAAGTCCGGTGGAAGTCTCGGCCGAGATCCTCGCCACGCTGCGCCAGCTGGCGGAAGATGCCCTGGGCGACGAACTGGTGGGAGCCGTGATCACCGTGCCAGCCTACTTCGACGATGCCCAGCGCCAGGCCACCAAGGACGCCGCCAAGCTGGCCGGCCTGAATGTCCTGCGGCTGTTGAACGAGCCAACGGCGGCGGCCATTGCCTACGGCCTCGACAATGCGTCGGAGGGCATTTTTGCCGTCTACGACCTGGGCGGCGGCACCTTCGATATCTCGATCCTGAAACTCACCAAGGGCGTCTTCGAAGTCCTGGCCACAGGGGGCGATTCGGCGCTCGGCGGCGACGACTTCGACCAGCGCGTGTTTTGCTGGATGATCGAAGAATCGAAGCTGGCGCCGTTGTCGCATGAAGATACCCGCGTGCTGCTGGTCAAGGCGCGCGAAGCCAAGGAGCTGCTGTCTTCCAAGGCCGAGACCCATATCGATGCGGCCCTGAGCAGCGGCGAGGAAGTGCACCTGACGCTGACTGCGGCGACCTTTGTCGAGCTGACCAAAAACCTGGTGGCCAAGACCATTGCGCCGTCGCGCAAGGCATTGCGCGACGCCGGCCTGAATGCCGACGACATCGACGGCGTGGTGCTGGTTGGCGGCGCCACCCGCATGCCGCATGTGCGCCGCGCCGTCGGTGAATTTTTCCAGACCACGCCGCTGGACAATATCGACCCCGACAAGGTGGTCGCGCTCGGCGCCGCCATCCAGGCCAACCTGCTGGCCGGTAACCGCGCC
>JBPBPY010000079.1:0-4267 GCA_050954505.1 Janthinobacterium lividum | reverse complement strand
GCTGCTGTGGGCTGTGCTGCTCGATGTGTTGGTGGGCGAGAGGCTCATTGCTTGCTCCTTGTATGGTTGACTGCTGCTGGTGCAACACCTTGAACGGATGGAAGAACGGCCAGGCCGCTCGATTTCAGGCTGGCACCGCTTCAATGATCTGTGCATTGGCACTGGCCAGCGCCGCCTTTTCGGCTTCCGGACCCATGGCCAGTCCTTCGGCATACACGAAGCTGACATCGGTCATGCCGACAAAACCGAGCAGCATTTTCAGGTAGGGCACCATGGTGTCGTTGGCAGTGTCGCGATAGATGCCGCCGCGCGCCAGCGTCACGTACACCTTCTTGCCGGTCAACAGGCCAACCGGACCGGTCGCGGTGTACTTGAAGGTCACGCCGGCCTTGGCAATCGCATCGATCCAGTTCTTGAGCTGGCTGGAAATGGCAAAGTTATACATCGGCACGCCAATGACCAGGACATCGGCAGCTTGCACTTCGGCGATCAAGGCACTGTCGAGTGCCACGCGGGCACTCTGTTCTGGAGTGCGGCTCTCGGCTGGCGTAAACAAGGCGCCCAGCGCGGCTTCATCAAGCGCCGGATGTGGATTGGTGGTCAGGTCGCGCAGCACCAGGCTGGCATCGGGATGGGCAGCCAGCAGACGGGCAGTCAAGCTGTTGGCCAGGGCAGTGGAGTGGGAAGCGGCGACACGGGCGCTGGAATTGATCTGAAGGATATTCATTTGATTTCCTTTGGGTATGGAATTACGATAACAGCAGTGTAGCTGTTCCAAATGCAACACAGAAGTCCGGGGAATGGATATCATTGTTTCACCGGTGGCATAATCAGCTGTCCCAGGAGTCGCCATGGTTCTCGAAGCCAATGATCTGTTGCTGTTCGCCCGCGTGGCCGATGAGGGCAGTTTCAGCCGTGCAGCCGTGTTGGCCGGCTTGCCCAAATCGACGGTTTCACGCCGCGTGGCGGCACTGGAAGCGCAGCTCGGTGAGCGGCTGCTGTTGCGCACCACGCGCAAGCTCACCGTCACCGACTTTGGCCGCAGCATTCTGGAACATGCACACCAGGTTGCTGCCGAGGTGGATGCCGCCACCTCGTTTGCCCAGCACCGCCAGTCCGAGCCGAGCGGCCGCCTGCGCGTCTCGATGCCGGGCGACTTTGCCAACCATATGCTGGGCACGCTGCTGGTCGACTTCGTGGCCCGCTACCCGGCGGTGTCGCTGGAGCTCGACCTGTCGCCGCGCCGCGTCGACCTGGTCGGTGAAAATTTCGACCTTGCCATCCGCATGGGTGAGCTGCCCAGCGATGCCACGCTGGCGGCACGCCGGGTGGCACTGTTTTCTTCCGGCCTGTATGCGGCGCCTGCCTACCTGGCACGGCGCGGCATTCCGGGCAAACCGGAAGAGCTCATGGCGCATGACGCCCTGCATCTGCTGACCCGCGCCGGCACGCCGATGCCCTGGACCATGCAGCGTGATGGCGTGCGCTGGGAAGGGGTGCCGCCGGCGCGGGCTACGGTCAACTCACCGGAACTGCTGTTGCGCATGGCGCGCTTTGGCGCCGGCATCACGGTCATGGATGACCATTCCGCCGAACCCTTTGTGCGGTCGGGCGAATTGCGCCTCTTGCTGAGCGACTGGACCTTGCCCTCTTCAAGTGCCTGGGCCGTGTTCCCCGGCCGCCGCCTGATGCCGGCGCGCACCCGGGTTTTCCTCGACGAACTCGAGAAGCTGTTCAACCGCGACCAATGCCAGGCCATCCAGCAGCGCCTCGACGAGATCAAGCAGGCTGCCGGTCCGGGCACCGGCGCCGCGCAGGACCAGCGCAGCGCCGGCAGCCTGGTCGTCGCCTGATCATGGCCGAGACACTTCCCACTTCCCCTCCCATCGATCATTCGCCCCAGGGCGCCACGCCGCTGCCGTCGGCCGGTGCCTTTGCGCCACTGGTGCATCCGGTGTTTCGCATGCTGCTGTCGATGTGGCTGGTGGCCAACATCTGCATGTGGATGAATGATGTCGCTGCCGCCTGGCTGATGACATCGCTGACGCCTTCATCGATCTGGGTCGCTTTGGTGCAGACCGCCGCCACTTTGCCGGTCTTCCTGTTCGGCTTGCCCAGCGGTGCATTGGCCGACATTCTCGACCGCCGCCTCTACTTCATCACCACGCAATTCTGGCTGGCGTTCGTCGCCGTGCTGCTGTGTGCAGCCGTCTTTGCCGGCATCATGTCGCCCGGCTTGCTGCTGCTGCTGACGTTTGCCAACGGCATCGGGCTGGCCATGCGCTGGCCGGTATTTGCCGCCATCGTGCCGGAACTCGTGCCGCGCGCCCATCTGCCTTCGGCACTGGCCTTGAATGGCGTGGCCATGAATGGGTCGCGCATCATCGGGCCGCTGGTGGCCGGTGCGCTGATTGCCAGTGTGGGGACGATCCATGTCTTCCTGCTCAATGCAATCCTGTCGCTGGCCTCGGCATTCGTGCTCATGCGCTGGCAACGCGTGCATGTGCCCAATCCGCTTGGACGCGAGCGCCTGGTCTCGGCCATGCGGGTGGGACTGCAGTTCGTGGCGCAGTCGGCGCGGCTGAAGGCGGTATTCCTGCGCATCTTCATCTTCTTTTTTCATTCGACTGCCTTGCTGGCCTTGCTGCCGCTGGTGGCGCGCCAGCTGGGCAGCGCAGGCGGCGGCGCGGCCATCTACACCTTGCTGCTGGCTTCGATGGGCATCGGCGCCATCCTTGCTGCGCTGTTCCTGCCGCGCATGCGCCAGGCGATGTCGCGCGACGCCCGCGTGGTCGGCGGCTGCCTGGTCAACTCGGCTTCGGCGGCGGTGGTGACGCTGGCGCCGAATTCTTCCGTGGCGGCGATTGCCATGCTGTTCAATGGCGCGGCCTGGATCACGGTTGCCAATGCACTCTCGGTATCGGCGCAGATGGCCTTGCCCGATTGGGTCCGCGCACGCGGCATGTCGATGTACCAGATGGCCATCATGGGCGCCAGTGCCACCGGCGCAGGCATCTGGGGCCATGTGGCAACCATCAGTTCGGTGTCCACCAGCCTCTTGATCGCCACGGCCACCGGCATTCTGGCGATCCTGCTGGCGCAATTGCTGGCCGCTGACCGCAGCATCGAGGAAGACCTGACCCCTTCGCGCGACTTCAAGGTGCCAGTGGCGCCGGCGCCGCCGCCTGCCGGCCATATCGTGGTCAGCATCGAATACCTGATCGATCCGGCACGCAGCGATGAATTTCGCGGCGTCATGCGACAAAGCCGGCGCAGCCGATTGCGCCAGGGTGCGCTGTCATGGGAGTTGTTGCAGGACGTCTCCACGCCGGGGCGATTTGTCGAGCAGATCGTCGATGAATCGTGGACTGAACATTTGCGCCGCTTCGATCGCGTCATTGCCGCCGATGTTGCGCTGCGTGAACGCAAGTTTGCATTTCATCTGGGCGACGAAGCGCCATTGGTCAGCAGGTTCGTGGTCGATGCACCGCTGCGGCGCAGGCAGGTATCCAAACAGGCCTGAAACCATTGCTGTGCATGCGTGGGTCAAGGCTGGTCACGCTGCGGACCATGCACGCTGTGGGGTCGATGCCCAGGCGTGCGCAACAGTGAACGCTTGCCGGGCTCGGTTCATCCCCGGCGCGTGCCGGATGGTTACAGCGGCCCAAGTCAGAGCGGGCTCGCCGGGCAATCGGGTCGTCGTTCTGGTCCCGCCGAACATTACCTTTGGTTAAAGTTTGACTTGCTTGATTGAACTTTTGCCATCTATTTTTGACATTTCATGAACTAAATCAGTTTCGCGCGCTCTATCAAGAGGTTTTAAAACACTTGGGGAGAATTGCATGAATACCAATGAAGAAGTCGGCGCAGTCCTGCAGAAATATGCAGCAATGGGCTCGGTCCAGTCGGTCCAGCAAGTTGAGCAGGATTTTGATACGGTAAGCAAGCAGGCACCTGTCGAGGAAGTGACGCAGGGCTTGTCCGAAGCGATTCGCTCTGACCAGACCGAGTCCTTTGGCCAGATGGTGGCGCAGGCCTTTGCCCAGGGCGATGCAGCGCAGAAGGCCCTGATGCTCAATCAATTGTTTCAGGGAGTCAGTACCGATGTCCTCGCATTGCTGCGTGAAAGTTCGATTGACCTCGCCGGCAACGACGCCCTGCGTGATGGTGAAATGCTGCAGCTGACTGCAGCGCAGGCGGCGCAGATCGCTCCGGAACATATCGAGGTGTTCGCCAACTGCGTGGAAAAGGTCAATCCCGGCATCGT
>JBPBPY010000131.1:0-4316 GCA_050954505.1 Janthinobacterium lividum | reverse complement strand
CTCGCGGATCGATTTGCGCACCGATGAAACCGATCTGCCGATAGCCCCGTTCGACCAGATGCGCGGTAATGGTTCGCCCGGCCTCGAATTGCGACAAGCCCACTGCATGGGTGGCCGATGGCGGCAGGTCCATCATGTGCACCATGGGAATGCCGTTGCGGGCCAGCATCTGTATCGTTGCTTCGGTCTGTTCGAAACTGGCCAGCAGCACCCCATCGGGGGCATGGCCGAGGTAGGCCCGCAGCAGGCTTTCTTCTTCCTGTGGGCAGTAGCGGGTATCGCCGATCAGGATCCGGTAGCCGCGTGAATGAAACACACTGCGCACTCCTTCCAGCAGATCGGCGAACACATTGTTCGACACCGACGGAATCAGTACGGCAATGCTGTCCGAGCGGGCCGAGGCCAGCGCGCGGGCCGCACGGTTGGGCAGATAGCTCAGTTCGGCCACCACGCTTTCGATGCGTTTGCGCAAGTCGTCGGAAACCAGGTGGGGTGTGTTGAGTACCCGCGACACGGTGATGGCGCTGGTGCCGACACGGGCGGCAATCTGGCTCAGCGTAACGCGTCCGGAGTGGGTTGGGCGGGAGCGGCGGGTCGACATGACCGATGTTTTAACCGCATTTGCCGGGGCCGGGCAAGACGGATTTTTTCTCATGGTCGGCTACCGAACGGATGTGCGAAATCAGAGCATCAAAGTGATAATAATCGGCAATTTTGCTAAAGGATTGGCAAGTTAGTGTGGCGTGTTTGCCGCGCTGGTTTTAAATTGATCCGGATGGTTTTAACCGTGCTGGCGCGGGTCGGTTTCTTTTATAATGCGTTGGCAAGACGGCATTTCCAATAAAAATTTTTTCATAATAGAGGAGAGCTTCATGACAACCATTCCCGAACAATTCGCCGCCGCTGCCAAGGCCCATTTCGAGGCCCAGCTGTCACTGATCACCACCTTGACGTCCAAAGCATTCGAAGGGGTCGAGCAAGTCATTGAACTCAATGCCGATGCCGTCAAGTCGACGCTGGGACAGGCTGGCGATGCAGCGCATACCTTGACTGCCAGCAGCAATCCGCAGGAATTCATGGCCACGGCGGCACAAGTGCAGCCCAGCAACGAAAGTGCACGCGACTATGCACGCCGCATGACCAGCATCGCCGCCGGCATGCACGCCGAATTTGCCAAGGCGGCCGAGGCACAGGTCGCCATGACGCGCGAGCGCCTGGCCGCACTGGTGGAAGAGGCTGGCAAGAATGCGCCGGCCGGGTCCGAGCAGGCGATCAAGACGATGAAGACCATCCTGCAAAGCGCGGACCTGGCCTACGCCCAGCTGACCAACAATGCGCGCCAGGCCGTGGAGACCATGCAGGCCAGCATCCAGTCGGTATCGGACCAGGCCGGCAACATGATGGACAAGGCGGGCAAGGCGCGCAGCAAATCCTGAAGCGCATGGCCGGTGGCAAATCGGGCGTGGCGCGCAGGTGTCATTGGCCACAATTGCCCATCAGTGGTCACCATCGGTCGCCATTGGCCACCCCGGTCGGCGCCGGCCTGATCTGCTGCGCCATGCGCTGATACAATCGGCACTTGGCATACTGGCAGAAACTTCATGGACAACTCACCTGCGGCACGACCGGACACCCCTTGTGTGGCAGTGTGTTCGACCACCTTCGACGACATCTGCCGCGGTTGCGGGCGCACTGTTGCCGAAGTGGCCGACTGGGTCTTCATGTCGCAGCCGGAAAAGGACCTGGTCTGGGAACGTATCCTGTCACAGGGTTACCCGCGCCGGCGCTAGGGCCGTTCATCGGCAGATTCATTAAGGAAATCAATGTTTGCAGCAGTCGATCTGGGTTCAAACAGCTTTCGCCTGCATATCGGCAAGCACGACGGTGACAGCATCAAGATCATCAAAAGCGCGCGCGACCCGATACGGCTGGGCGCCGGATTGGATGCCCAGGGAAATCTGACGCCGCATGCAATGATGGTGGCCATTCAATCGCTGACACAGCTGGCCGCCCTGATGTCCACCTACCGGCTCGACGCCGTGCGCGTGGTGGCAACCAATGCCATGCGCATTGCCGGCAATGCGGCGGAATTCCTGCCGGCAGCCGAAAAGGCGATCGGCTATCCGATTGAAATCATTTCTGGAGAAGAAGAAGGGCGGCTGATCTACTTCGGCGTTGCCTGTTCACTGGCCACGCCCGGCGGCCGCCGGGTCGTGCTCGACATCGGTGGCGGTTCATCGGAATTGATCCTTGGCGTTGGCGCCGAAATCGAATTGGTTGAATCGTTCGGCATCGGCACCGTCAACCAAAGCCAGGCCTTCTTTGCTTCCGGCGTCATCGACGCCGCATCGTTCGAAGCGGCCATCCTGTCTTCACGTGGCCGCTTCGAGGATGCTGCACCGCTGTACCGGGCGCGGGGCTGGGACCGGGCCTATGGTTCATCGGGAACCCTGCGGGCGATTGCCGAAGCCATTGCGCGCAACAACATCGGCGACGGCGCGCTCACCCGCGCGAATGTCGAATTGCTCAAGACCAGGCTGATCGAATTCGGCCACACCAGCCGCATCGTCATGGCAGGCTTGAAGGCCGATCGCGCCACCATCATCGTTGGCGGCCTCGCCATCCTGATCGGTGCGATGCAGGAACTGGGCATCGACACCATGCTGCCGATCGAAGCGGGCCTGCGCATGGGCGTACTGTGGGACCTGCAACTGCGCGCCACCCGGCGCGATCGCCGTGAACCATCGATTCGCGCCTTCATGCAGCGTTTCGGCGTCGATGCCGCGCGTGCGGAGCGCGCAGCCGAGATCGCCCAGCTGCTTTACCAGCGCATGAAGCCGGCCAGCGATGCACGCGCACGCTCGCTGTACTGGAGCGCCCTGGTCCATGAAGCCGGACTGGCGGTGTCGCACAGCGGCTATCACAAGCATGGTGCCTATCTGGTTGCCAATGCCGATCTGCCGGGTTTCACGCCACGCGAGCAGCATGCCATGAGCCTTCTGGTGCTGGGCCAGAAAGGCAACCTGAAAAAGATCAACGGCTTTCTCGAGGATGCCGACAATGCCAAGGCGGTGCTGGCCATGCGCCTGGCCATGCCGCTGATGCACGCCCATATCGACGTTGCCCTGGCAGGTTTCAAGGTACGCATGAAAAACCGCATTGAAATCGAAATCCGCCGTGACTGGCTTGCCGAGCATCCGACCTTGTCCTACTGGATGAACAAGGAGCGCGACTGCTGGAAAGAGCTGGGTGTGGAGCTGGTGGTCAAGGTCGACTAGGAATTGGCGCATCCGCAATCCTCGCGGCGAAACGCCCGCCAAATCGATCGCCGCAGCCCGTTCGATGACGAATGCAATCCTGAAGTGCACTTCCGGGGGCGGCCAAGCCGGAATGGGCCATTCGCCCGTCCTTTGTTGCCGTGAGGTGTTGCACAGACGGAGGTCAGTGCTGCCGCTACGCCACACCGCAACTGTCCTGGCGCTGCATGAGTTCCTTTGTTGCGATATATTGTTTATACGATTAAAAAAGGGGACTGATGATGCAAAAACGCGCCAAGAACAATCCAGACGCCGACATGCCGGCCGTGACAGCCGAGAAGCCGGCCGGCAAGCCTGCCGCAAAGGCTGCCACGACGGCGGCAAAAGCCGGCAAGGCAGCCAAACCGTCCAGTGCGGCAAAGGCAAGCGCACCAATTTCATCAGGAAAGAAATCATCGTCGGTGAAAGCGGGCAAAACGGCCAGGACTGACAAGCCTGCCAATCCTGCCAAAGCGGCAGCGCTGCCCAAGTCTGCCAAGCCTGCCAAGCCTGCCAAGGCAGCAGCGCCGGGCAGGCCGGCAAAACCGGCCAGTGCCGCCAAAGCCGGGGCCGGCAAGCCGGCGGGCCAGACCGGGGGACGCAAGCCGGCCAAGGCAACTTCGGCTGCGATCAAGGACAAGGCTGGCAAGCCGGTGCTGGTGCGCGACAGTTTCACCATGCCTGATACGGAATACGCCGTCATTTCGGACGTCAAGAAGATGTGCCTTAAAGCCGGCTTCGAAGTCAAGAAAAGCGAATTGCTGCGGGTGGGCGTGGCACTCATCAAGGGGCTTTCACTGGCAGAATTGAAAAAATCGCTGACCGCCCTGGCGCCACTGAAGGTGGGACGCCCGCGAGCGGAAAAATAAGGTGTTCCTGGACGCTTTGCGGTAATCTGTCCCGACCGTTTTTTTCAACAAGGCAGGTCGATGTCCACAAAGCAAACCTTGTCCGGCATGTTTCCGGGGGCACCCCAGCAGGAGCAGCAGCAACGCGCGCAGCTGGCACGCATGCGCTGGA
>JBPBPY010000090.1:0-4317 GCA_050954505.1 Janthinobacterium lividum | reverse complement strand
CAGTAAATCCTGCAGGTCCTGCTCGGTGATAGCCAGCAGTGCGGCAAGTGCCTGCGGAATCTCGGGTGCCTTGGTGTAGCCGATCGGGCCGGCCGGCATTGCCTGGCCGTTCTGGTCAACCAGGCCATTGAGCATCAGGTAAGGGTAATCATCGACGTTATCCCGAGACCACATGCTGGTGTGGCCGAGCATCTGTTCGGGGGTCACAATGGGCTTCGACACTGGCGACTTTGAAGAGATATCGGCCAGCCAGGAGACCAGCATGTTCTTGAGCCGTTGGGCATCCTTGGCCAGGCGCACGTGGCCCATGAGGCGCTCGACGCCATCAACAAACCAGCGCTTGCCGAATACCGGAATGATCGGGATGCGTCGCCCGGCGATGATGCCCTCATCCTTCAGCACGCTGCCGCCGGACAACTGGTACTTGTGGATCCGCTTGCGAGTAATGCGCTTCTGCCGCACTTCCCGGAAGCCGGTCGCTTCCAACTCAGTCTTGCGTTTGCCATCGTCGGCCATCAGGTCTTCATCGCCGATGCGCTGCTCGTTCGGCTCATCGTCACCCAGCGCCAGGCCTCGATACACGTGCATCAGCTCGGTAAATTCCTCGACCTCGTAGTATTCGGCCACGTAGACCACATCGCCTGCAGCCCAATCGAACCCGGTTCGGTTGATGTCGCGCCCCCAATCCTCCGGGCTGTCGTCGTACTCTTCCTTGTATGCATCGCGAGTCATGCCGTTCAGCACAAAGCAGAATTTGGCATTGCGCTTGTCCTGCCGCTTGCAATTGAGATCGAAGAAAACGCAGCTGTCAGCGTCGTGAATCGGTTCCATGTCGATGCGCTGGCGGGTGTCGTCCTCGTCGTCGTCATCCTCATACCGTGCACGCAGGCGCCAGGCGCCGAACCCACCGGCCGCCGCTTCTTCGAAGGCATTGTCGTAGGCTTCTTGCGCGCCGCTGTCCTGCTCGTCAGCGCGATACAGCCCGTCGCAGGCATCGGCCAGCTTATCGTTCTCGACGCCATCCTTGCTGGTGAAGTCGACCGTGATTCGATTGTTGCGGTACTCGTTGACCACGCGAATCACAGCGAGATGGACCTTGTTCATTTCGAACATGGGCTTGTTCTCGAACTGCTCGCCCAGGCCGCCTTCCCACTGCGCGCCGACCACAGAGTAGAACCGGCGATCTTCGAGGCACTGCTCGCGCTCGTCGCGCACGGTGGTATAGATGGCATTGAACCGCGTCAGGGCGCGGGCGTGAACATCTTTCAGTCGTTTGGATTGGGGCTTCATAGAGTTTGCCTTTCAGGAATAACGCCGAGGATAGCGCAATCCTATTGAAAGGCAAACAGGTGATAGGTTTTACCGACGCCCGCGGTTGAAATGCGACACAGATGGCAGTGGCGTGACAGCGGCCGCTGCCCTGTTGACGCGCCCGAGACTGTCGGCGCCACGCCCGAGCAGGCCCATGGTGTCCACGCCGTCATCGGGCGAACCGGCCGGAAATACCAGCATCTGCCGCTGCAGCTCGCCAACCCATGCGGCTTTGGGATACAGCACGCGGCCCATGCCAGCAAGGGCGATGATCGACTGCGCCATGGTCGGCTTGTCGGCAATAGTCGGCATCCACTCCATTCGGCACCGGACCTCGCGCTCGTTCATGCGCGTGCGCAGTCTGCCCTCAGTCGCGCGCTTGATCGGGCCCATTTCCCCGAACCAGGCCAGCGGCGCCCAATGCTTCATCTTGTCGATGGCCTTCTCGATCCAGATTTCCGGACCAGTTTGGCCGCGCCACCAGTCGAGGAGGTATATCGTGCCGTCGTCGGCAATGCCGGCAATCCCGATCTCGGTCCAGTCGCCGCCGTCAGGAGTCGCCGCGCAATCGAATGCTCCGATGATGCGCAGCACGCTGGGCAGCGTTTCGTAGGTGCCCATGTCATCCTTGCGGAACAGGATACCGTCGGCAGGCGCTGGCAGCTGCTGGTACAGGCTGGACCAGGTACGGCGGTTGAGCCTGAACTGGTCCCAATGCTTGCGGTCGAACCACTGCGGCCAGAGCATGTCCCCGATCTGGCGGCCGACCGGGTCAGTTCTGGTGGCGCATTCAGCCTGCAGGCACAGCACGCGCCAGGTATTGCCGTCGCGGCAAACGATATCGCCGGACTCGCCGGCCCAATCGGCGGGCAGGATGCGGCCGGAAACGTCATCTTCATGCCAGCGGGTGTTGATGATCACAACCCAGCCACCAGGAATCAGACGCGTCAACAGATCATCCTCATAGGCCTCGAACGTGCGCTTGCGTATCGCCTCACTGTCGGCCTCTTGACGCCCCTTGATCGGATCATCGATGACAATGCCGTGGGCACGGTTACCGGTCATGCCGCCCATCATGCCGCCGGCGATGTATTCGCTGCCATTGGTCAATCCAAACTCGTCGGAAGCGCTCATATCCGGGCGCAGCTCGCACTGCAGGATGCTGATTGCCTCGGGCGAGCGCAGCAGTTGACGAGTGCGTCGACCATGCCGCTTGGCCAGATCGCCGCCATACGTGCCGAGGATCACGCGCCGATCCTTGCGGGTGCCGAGATACCAGGTTGGGGCCACAACGGTGGCATAGGTGGACTTCGCACTGCCAGGCGGCGCCATGATCATCAGCCGGCCGTGTGGCGTCTCCATGCACCTCTGCATCTCGCGCAGGATCAGCTTGTGGTGCTCGGCCTGCGTGCTTTCGATCAACGGGATGGCCGCGCCCTCTTCTGCATCTTCAAGCGGAGAGCCGGGCACTGGCACGCGCGCAGCAAAGGCGCACAGGTCGCGCCGCGCTTCCCTTCTGGCCAGCAGCACGCCAGCTGCTTGCTCAGGCGTCAGGTTTGACATTCTTGCCTTGTGCGATTCTGGCCAGCTCGTCGTCGCTCATTGCCGTGACGTCGCGGTATTCGACCGATATTGGGGCGTCGTTCAAGCCGGTGACCTGTAGCGGCAACAGCTTGCCCACCAGGATCAAGAAGGCTTTCGGCTCGGCCTTGGCTTGAGCCAATAAATACGCAACCCCGCCAGCCTTGTCTAAAGCCGCCAGGAGCATTTCTTTCACGAGGCGGGTACTTTTGTTGGGCGTGCCCTTTGGACGGCCCATACCGGCGCGTGGTGGCTTGGCGCGGAGTTTCTTGACGGGTTCTGCCTCCGCTTCAGCAGAAGCAGGCACTTGTTTAGTGATTTTGGTCATGATTTTTGACTTTCCTTCAATTTTTTTCTTTCTGCTGCCGCGATCTTCGGGAGAACAACGGCAGTGGCGACTGCCACGCTGACAACGGCTGCTGCCAGGACAAAAGCAATCACAGCGAAGGACCACATGATCACTTCGTGCGCTGTCATACCGCCACCTTGAACAAAGCAGCCGGCCCAGGCTCAGTAATCGAAGCGGTCACACCCTCAGCCTTGATCGCATAAGCTAGCAGAGCCAATGCATCGGCGTGGTTATCATCGACCGGCTTGAATCCGCGCTCCTTGGCTTGGGCAATCATCTGTTCCTTCTTCGCCGCGCCGTTGCCGGTCCAGTCCTTCTTGATCGTGCCCACGCCCACGCCGATCATGCGCACACGATTCGATGCGCACCAGGCCTGCAATGTGGCTTCGAAACCGCCATAAACGTGGGCTGCTTGCACCGCCGTGTGGTTCATGACCGTTTCGTAGTAGACGACGTTGATCTCTCCGGCATGCTGCTGCTCGCGGCTCAGCCAAGCCCGGAACCGCAACCAGCGCTGGCCGGGGCCCTCGTTCTTGCGCGGTGCGAATGACTCGCTACCGCCTTCGATCTTGCGATGTTGATTTATTAAAGCCCAACCGGAGGTTGTCCCAAGGTCTAACGCGAGTATCACCATCTTCCACCCCAAATTATTCTGAAATTATTCCGAAGCTCATCAGGTTTGCGAATCTGTGCAAACCGCCGTTTTCGTCAACCTGATTTCCGTGCAAATTCTTCAGTTCGTAAACCTGTGCCCGGTGGTTAGCCGGATGGTTGGATTACTGATTGACGGGCTGGGGATCCGCCGTGGCATTCGAAACGCCGCGAATCTGGCAATCTCGTTGCGTCATGGCCTGTTTATGCAGCGTGCTGCGCAGCTCGTAGCCCATCAGCGGCCAGATCTTATCGACAGCGTTCTTCCGAGCGATCGTGCGGCCGATTTCGGCGTCGAAGTTTTCCGGCGATGCGCAGGCGCTCTCTCCGGTAACGGTGAAGCCGTTGCGCAGGACCAGCACGCAAAACGTGAGCAAGTTCAGACTTGGCCTTAACAGGTCGGGATGTGCCGCGCCTGCTGGCAC
>JBPBPY010000009.1:0-4331 GCA_050954505.1 Janthinobacterium lividum | reverse complement strand
AGTTGTCGAGTGCAAAGCCATTGCGCGTGGTATGGATCTTGGCGTCGAGGATGCTGAAATTGCCGCGGTCGAAATAGCCGCAGATGCGCGCAAACAGATCGGTCTGGTCCTTGACATACACGGTCACCTGCAAGCCTTCGCCAATTGGCGAAATGCGGCACTTCACCACCGGCTCGGCACTGCCGAGCTTGTCGTACAGCGCGCGGGTTTGCCAGGCGATCTCGGAGGCGTCATGGCGCAGGAAATACGCCACGTCGAGCTGTTGCCAGAGCGCTTCATGCGCATGTTCGGGCAAGCCGAACAGGCGCATGGTGCTGATGGCGTCACGCTGTCGGTTGCGCAGTTCCCGGTCAGCCGACGGCGCTTCACCGCCCAGCGTGCGCAGCGTCATGCGGTACAGGTCTTCGAGCAGCTTGGCTTTCCACGCATTCCACACTTTCGGACTGGTGCCGCGAATGTCGGCAACGGTAAGCAGATACAGTGCAGTCAGGTGGCGCTCATCGCCCATCATGGCGGCGAAGTTGCTGATGACTTCGGGGTCGGAAAGATCCTGCTTCTGTGCCACCTGCGACATGGCCAGGTGATGCTCGACCAGGAACACCACCATCGAGGTATCGTCGCGCGACATGCCGTGATTGCGGCAAAAATGGCGCGCGTCGGCCATGCCGAGTTTTGAATGGTCACCGCCGCGGCCCTTGGCAATGTCGTGAAACAGGGCGCCGACATACAGCAGCCACGGCTTGTCGAAGTCGGCCATCAAGCGGCTGCAAAACGGATATTCATGCGCATGCTCGGTCATGGTGAAGCGGCGCACGTTGCGCACCACCATCATGATGTGCTGGTCGACGGTATACACATGGAACAGGTCATGCTGCATCTGGCCGACGATGCGGCGGAAATTCGGCAGGTAGCGGCCCAGAATGCCGCCCTGGTTCATGCGCCGCAGTGCATGGGTAATGCCCTGCGGTGCCTGCATGATCTGCATGAACAGCGCGCGGTTGCGCGGATCGCGCCGGAACTCGGCGTCAATGACCTGGCGCGCGTGCCAGAGAGCACGCAGGGTGCGCGCCGTCATGCCCTTGAGTTCGCTGCGCTGGGTCATCAGCAAAAACACTTCGAGCATGGCCGAAGGGGCCGACTGGAAGGTGTCGTCACGCGCGATGTCGATCAAGCCGTTGACTTCATTGAAGCGCGCGTTGATGGCCAGTGGACAGATGGGCAGCGGGAACAGCTGTGCTTCGACATTGAGCAGCAGGATGGTGTTGAGTTGCGTGACCACCTTGGCAGCCCAGTAGTAGTGCTGCATTAGATGTTCACTGGCGCGCCGGGTCGCCGAGGTCAGGTAGCCGAAGGTCTGCGCAATCGGCGTCTGCACGTCGAACACCAGGCGGTCTTCGCGCCGCCTGGCATGGATATGCAGGCGGATGCGAATGTCCTTGAATGCGCGTTCCTTCTGCGTCAGCTGGCGCGCTTCCGCCGAGGTGATCAGGCCGCGCTCGGCAAGCTTGCGCCAGGAGTCGCCCAGGTGCGCGGCCTTGGCCACCCACAGAATGACCTGCAGGTCGCGCATGCCGCCAGGACTTTCCTTGACGTTCGGCTCCAGGCTGTACGGGGTGTCTTCATACTTCACATGGCGTTGGCGCATTTCCAGACGCTTGGCATGGAAAAACGCTTGCGGGTCCATGGCTTCGTCGCAGCGCTCGCGCAATTGACGCAGCAGTGTCCGGTGGCCGGTCACCAGCCGGGCCTCGAGCAGGCTGGTCTGCACCGTGATGTCGGCGGCCGACTCGAACAGGCATTCATCGATGGTGCGAATGCTGTGGCCGATTTCCAGTCCCAGGTCCCAGAACAGCTGGACCAGTTCTTCCAGCTTGCCCTGCAGAGCGGCGTCGGCCGGAGCGGCCAGCAGAATCAGCACATCGACATCGGAATAGGGAAACAGTTCGCCGCGGCCGTAGCCGCCAACGGCAACCAGCGCCGCATCCCTGGGCATTTGCAGGGTTGCCCAAGCTTCGGTAAGGACGCGGTCGACATTCTGGCGCAGGCGCGCCAGCAGCCGTTCCGGCTTGCTGTCCCGCTGGAAATCGGCAATGACGGCTTCGCGCGCGCTGCGCAGCTGTTCCTTCAGCGCGAGGGCGAGCGAACCCATCATTTATGCATCTGCAGTCGTCGGCGTGGCTACGGCCTTTGCTTCAACGGCTGCTGCCGCGACGGCAGCGGAAAGGGGCACCACCAGGGCCGGCGGCAGCTGCATGCCCGGTGACACGGTCAGGACTTCGTAACCGGTCTCGGTCACCAGCACGGTGTGTTCCCATTGCGCCGACAGGCTGCGGTCCTTGGTCTTGATGGTCCAGCCATCGTTCATTTCGCGAATGTCGCGCCGCCCGGCATTGATCATCGGTTCAACGGTGAAGATCATGCCGGCTTCGATGCGCTCCAGCGTGCCCGGCTTGCCGTAATGGAGTACCTGCGGCTCTTCATGGAAGATCTTGCCGATGCCATGGCCGCAGAATTCGCGCACCACGCTGTAGCCGGACTTTTCCGCATGTTGCTGGATCACGTGGCCAATATCGCCAAGGTGGGCGCCAGGCCTGATTTTCGAAATGCCCAGCCACATGCATTCGAACGTGATGTCGCCAAGGCGGCGTGCCAGGATCGACGGTTCGCCGGCATAGAACATGCGGCTGGTGTCGCCATGGTAGCCATTCTTGATGACAGTGACATCGATATTCACCGCATCGCCATTCTTCAGCACCTTGTCGCCTGGGATGCCGTGGCATACCACATCGTTGACCGAGGTACAGACTGCTTTCGGGTAGGGCGTGTAACCGGGCGGGCAATAATTCAGCGGCGCCGGAATGGTGTCCTGCACCTGCACCATGTATTCATGGCACAGGCGGTCGAGTTCGCCGGTGGTGACGCCGACCTTGACAAACGGTTCGATGTAGTCGAGCACCTCGGCGGCGAGCTTGCCGGCAATGCGCATGCCGATGATGTCTTCCTGGGTTTTGATGGTGATGGCGGCCATGATCTTGCTCTCATCCGGTTGGGGCCGGATGTCTGTATTGAAAGCGCAATTATAAAGCAGGCCGGACTCAGCCGTCGCGGCCGGCACACTGCCGGGCGGCGGAGCCACCCCCATTCCGACAGTGCGGCGCCTGGTGCAAGCAACGCGAGACCGGCACAGCGCAAAACGCCATGCAGATCAAAGATAGTATTCGAGACTGCGTGCTGCCCATTCCAGGATGTTCTTGCTCACCGGACGCTGCTGCCACTTCTCACGCGTCATCTCGATCGAATTTTTCAAGTCATCCTGGAAGGCGCTTTCCATGGCCTGGCCGAAGACGTCGCCCACCACGATGACATTGCTTTCATTGTTGTGCATGAAGCTGCGGATATCCATGTTGGCCGAACCGACGGTCGACCAGGCGTGGTCGATAACGGCGGTCTTTGCGTGCAGCACCGACCCCTGCAATTCGAACACCCGAATGCCCGCGTCAAGCAACTCGGTATAGAACGACTGGCCGGCATGGAGCATGATGCCGGCATCGGAAATGCCGGGAAAGATCAGCTTGACGTCGACGCCGCGCGCAGCGGCGTCTTTCAGGCTGTCGAGCATTTGCCGGTCGGGGGCGAAATATGCCACCGTCATGTGGATCGACTTTTGCGACTGCTGGATGGCCAGCACATAGGCCTTGTAGATCTCGAACTTGCCTTGCGGTTTGCTGCCTACCACGCGCACCACCTGGTCGCCGGCGGCGCTCAGGGTGGGGAAATAATCGAGGTCATCAATATCGTTTTTATTCTGCGATGCCCAGGTGTCGAGGAACAGATACTGCAGCGAGGCCACGGCAGGGCCTTCGATGCGCAGATGGGTATCGCGCCAGCCCAGTGCCGCATTCGGGCGTTTGGTATGGGAACGAAACAGCGAGCTGCTGGAATAATCTTCCGAGATATTGACACCACCGGCAAAGCCGATGCGGCCGTCGACCACCAAAATCTTGCGATGATCGCGATTGTTGATTTTCCAGTTGCCCAGGCGTTTGAGTGGGTTGACCGGATTGTATTCGGTCAGTGTGATGCCGGCTTCGCGCATGCGGGTGAAGAACTCGGCGGGCGTCGACAGCGTACCGACGCCGTCATACAGGATATGCACCGGCACTCCGGCGCGCTGCTTGGCCATCAGCAGTTCGGCGAACTGCATGCCCAGTTCATCCTGGTCGAAGATGTAGGTTTCAAGGTTGATATTGTTTTTCGCGCCAGAAATTGCGGCAATCATCGCCTTCATGGTGGCCGGGCCGTCGAACAACAGCGTTACCTGGTTGCCGGCA
>JBPBPY010000145.1:0-4352 GCA_050954505.1 Janthinobacterium lividum | reverse complement strand
CCGCGAATGGCGTGGATCAGCGTTCGGTGGCGCGCGCGGCCGCACCGATGTGCCGAAAATCGTTGACTGGTACATGGAAGGCAAGCTCAACATTGATGACTTGATCACCCACCGGCTGCCGCTGGAGCGCATCAATGAGGGATTCGATCTGATGAAAAGCGGCGAATCGATCCGTTCCGTTGTCTTGTATCGAAAACGGCCATTGTGCCGGCTTGTAGATGAATGCCATGGAAGCGCCATGGCCACCGTCATCGTAAAACATTTGAAGTTTCATCATCACGCAATGACGTTCGAGGGAACAAGATCATGAGTACAGCATTCAATATCCACCCAGCCATTCACGCGCGACGCACCGACGCCGCGGCGGATTTTTCCGGTGGCACACTGCATTGTGCCTGCGCCACCGACAGGGTCGAAGTCACAGTCGCCAGTCAAAGTGCGCACAATCATGCGTGTGGATGCACCAAATGCTGGAAGCCGGCCGGCGCGCTGTTTGCCCAGATCGCGGTGGCTCCACGCGACAAGGTCACTGTCACCGCCCATGCGGAAAAGCTCGCCATTGTCGACCCGACCGCGACAATCCAGCGCCACGCCTGCATGGCGTGCGGGGTGCACATGCTTGGACGGATTGAAAACACGGCGCATGCATTTCACGGCCTCGATTTCATCCATACCGAACTGTCCAACAACACAGGTTGGTCACCCGTGGGATTTGCCGCATTTGTTTCGTCGATCATTGAATCAGGCACCAACCCTGAGGACATGGGCGCAATTCGAGCGCAGCTGGAAAAATTCAACCTGCCCTATTACGATTGCCTCTCCCCTGCATTGATGGACGCGCTCGCTGTACATTCGGCCAAGGCCAGTGGTAAATTGAAACAGATATGACCATGAGAAGGCTTGTTTGCCTCGTTTGATCAAGCTGGCCATCATCGCCAAGCGTGGCAGATCAACACATGGGGCAGACCGCCAGCCAACGGGCAGTGTCGATTGCGATTCAAAAAACGTCTATCGGCTTCAATACGAACGCACGAATCGACAACCTGCACAAGGCCGCGCCAGATGGAATTCAATGGGAACTTCATTGACCGCGTCGCCTTGCTGCACCAGGCGACCGCGACGCAGGGCGTCGGCAACCAGGCTCAGCTGTGACCACGGACATGCCGCATGTGTAGCGAGACATCATCGCCGCCACTTCTGCAGCAGCGATGAAAAGCAATCTCGCCCAAAAGCCTGCGGTGGCAGTCAGACGTCGGTCGCATTGCTGGCGCCCATTACCGCCGCAGGTAGGGCAATTTGTCGACCATTCCTGCCCACTTCGCATGATCGGTCGGTGCAGACTTGACCATGGTGATGCGATGCCAGCCCGCTGCTGTAGACAATTCCCGGTTGAGCTCAATAAAATGCGCATCTTCCGCAGTAATTTCTCGGTCGCCGACAATGGCGCCAACCGGACATTCTGTGACACACATCGAGCAGTCGATGCATTCATCAGGATTAATCACGAGAAAATTAGGCCCCTCGATAAAACAATCCATAGGACAAACGCTGACACAGTTAGTGTATTTGCATCCTATGCATGCACCAGTGACAACAAACGTCATGTACCAAACTCCGTTTTCCGTTCAAGAACCAATTCGCAATGCCACGGCACTGTTCCACAGTGCTGCCACTATACAAGCGGCCGGCTTGCAAATAAATCGCCGTTTTGGGGATTGACTGTCTTAAAAAACAAGCCAATTTACTGAATACACCAAACCTGACCGCTGAGTTGGCAGCATCGTGCCACATTCGCACTCATCGGTGAAAGCGGACATGCCCTGCCAGCTGGAAACCCGGTGCCCAAGCGAAGAATGCAAGCGCCAAAATGATTGCAGCCTCGACCTGAAAATTTACTCAATCGGAATTAGGTGACCAAGGTCATGCTGGAATGGGGTGCACGCTGAGACGGTAATCGCACAACGGCGTCATCACCCCAGCCAGACCTTTTCCGGCCAAACTGCAGAATGAATGCAGAAGTCGGGTGGTGCTGCGAACGATGGCCACCACATGGTTGACGATATTCACAAGATCAGTTCAACCGGTGGCTACGTATGATCCCTTGATTGCGCCCCGCCCCCTTCTGCACAACAATGACGGGCTTCGTCAGAGGCGTATGTCATGACTACCACTGCAGCGCGCTTGCAATCTCCAATATGCCATTTCACCGGTACTCCCGCCAGCATCGGCTTTCTGCTTTTCCTTTGCACAGCGCCATGCGCCAACGCTGCAGTGGAAACGCAACTGGAAAATTTCAATTTCACTCACACCGGCATGGTCTCATCGGGGCTGGTCTCGCTCTTGGCCACCTATTCGAACACGGTCGACACTGCCGCGCCCGTGCTCAATTTCCGGAAATTCGACGCGGCCTCGGGCACGCTGAATTCGGTGAGCGTCACCGTCACCACCTCGCAGGCAAGCTTTCTGATCACACCGACCGGATTGTTGAGCCTGCTCTCAGGGCAAAGTGCCACCCGCAAGCTTGCCTACAACGTCACCAGCGGTGCAACAACCGCAGGCAACGCCAGCGAGCTGGTGACCTCGGGCGCAACCTTGCTGACCTTGCTCAATCTGGGCTCGGCCAACATCGGCGCGGCGCCGCTGGCTGCAACGACCAACTTTTCCTCGCCCAACGACGTGGCCAACTTCACCGGCACAGATTCTGCCACGGTGAACCTGGTGGCATCGAATACGCTGACCGTCTTGACCTTGCTGTCGCTATTCAACGGTGCGGGAATGGCGATCGAGGCCGCCGCCGCAACCTTGCAGGCATCCGAAGCCAATCTCGCCGATGTACAGGTCAGCCTGGCCGCCAATGTCGCCGATGCCTATTTCAATTTGCGCGACCGTCAGCGGCGCAGCGACTTGCTGAACCAATCCCTGGTTTTGCAACAACGCATGTTGACGCTGGTGCGTGAACGGCTGGCGCGTGGCACGGCTTCCGAAGTCGATGTGCTGAGGCTGGAAAACCAGCTCGAACAAGGCCGTGGCGATCTGCTGCCGCTGCAGGCACAAATGGAAACCTGCCACGATCAATTGGCGACCCTGGCCGGTATGGCACCGGGTCAAATGGACCAGCAACTGCGGCCGACCGCAACTGCACTCGCGCTGCCGCCTGCAAGCATCGATGTCGGCAATCCTGGCGAATTGCTTGGACGCCGGCCCGATATCCGCGCAGCCGAACGCCAGCTGGCAGCAGACACCGCGAAAATAGGCCAGGCACAGGCTGCCCGCTACCCCAGCATCAAGTTCCTCGGCCTGCTGGGCATTGGCGGCACGCGAGTGTCCGACCTCAGCCATCTGGACGACTACAGTTTGATTGCAGCGCCAATGCTGAGCTGGAATTTTCTGGATTTCGGACGCGGGAAAAGGCGTGTCGAGCAAGCCGATGCCGTGCGCGACGAGGCGCAGGCAAATTACCGGAAAGTGATGCTTGCCGCGCTGCGCGATGCAGAAGATGCCTTGTCGCGATTTCGCCATACGCGCGCCCAGGTTGCCATCCTGGCGCGCAACCAGATGCTTGCCGAACGCACCTTGCAATTGACCAGGCAGCGCTTCGATGCCGGCACCGTATCGCTGATCGATGTGCTGGACATCACGCGCCAGTCACTGGGCGCCGAGCAGGCACTGTCGCAAGGCCAGGCCAGCCTGCTGCTGGCTTATGTCGCGGTACAAAAGTCGCTGGGACTGGGCTGGGAGGCGGCTGGTCCTGCGCAAGGGCTTGTTTCCAAGGATTGAGAACTGCGCTATCGATGCAAGTTTCCGGGTTGAAGCGCTTGCCTCAGGCGCCTGATTCGACCGCCTCGATCACACCGGCGATGCACCGCTTCGGATCGCGCCTTCGCTTCGCGTTGTCAAGGCCATGCTTTGAACGTTCATCTCAGGCTTTTGACGGCAATCGTTCACGCTCCAGCTTGCTCATACCCGCGTCAACCGGTCCAGCCGCAACCTGTGTCGCTCATCAGTCAAGCTCAGGGCCGCAAGATACACCGCAGCCATCGAGGCCAGCGCACTGCCGCCTGTGAGCAGGAACATCAGCAGGATCTGGTATTTCGCTGCCTCGATCGGGTCCATGCCTGCCAGCAGCTGGCCGGTCATGATGCCCGGCAGCGTGATGATGCCGGCTGCCGACATCTGGTTGACGATCGGGATCAAGCTGCTGCGAATGGCATTGCGCATCACCGGCATCAGGGCTTCGCGGGCAGTGGCGCCCAGCGCCAGGCGGCCATCGATCGCTGCGCGCTGGCTTGCTGCACTGCTGTAGAAAACGTCCAGGCCAAGGCTGGCGGAATTGAGTATGCTTCCCAGCACGA
>JBPBPY010000372.1:0-4357 GCA_050954505.1 Janthinobacterium lividum | reverse complement strand
AACCGACATGCTTAACTTCGAAGGGATGCGCTTTCCGATCGATGTGATCCTGGTCAGCATCCGTTGGTACGCGGCCTACCCGCTGAGTTAAAGTGGACCCATAGGTCGAGGCAATTTTTCAGCGAGTTTAAGCTGTATCCGCTTCGATTGCCGCAGCTGGTCAGCGCTGCCCTGTCAATCCGCTTCCATTTCCATGCCGCTGGAGGGTTTTATCCTCCAGTGGCCGCCCCCGGCAGGGGTTTTCTATACGCACACCGTTTCGACGACGGCCACGTCGGCATTGCCATATTTGTCCACGATCATCGCACCGCCGCCGATCCCGCTACGATAGACACTGGCGGGCGTCTCGTAGCCGAGGGATTGGTGCGGTCGCTCTGCGTTGTAGAATGCGAAATACTGCGCCAATCCCACCATCAATTCGGCCATGTTGGCGTAGCCCTTCAAGTACACGTCCTCATACTTCACGTTGCGCCACAGGCGCTCGACGAAGATATTGTCCAGGGCCCGCCCGCGCCCGTCCATGCTGATGTCCACGTCCTCGCGTTTTAGCACGTCCGTGAACGCCTTACTCGTGAATTGCGAGCCCTGATCGCTGTTGAACACTTCGGGTTTGCCGTGTTCGCGCAGCGCGTCTTCCAGACAGTCCACGCAGAACGAGGCGTCCATGCTGTTGCTGAGCCGCCAGGACAATACTTTGCGGCTGTACCAGCCAATCACGGCCACCAGGTAGGCGAATCCCCGCGCCAGCCTGACATAAGTTATATCCGTGCTCCACACCTGGTTCGGTCGCGTCACCGGTACGCCGCGCAGTAGGTACGGATATACCTTGTGCTCAGGATGCGCCTTGCTCGTGTTCGGCCCTGGCGCCATTCCTGCCAGTCCCATGCTGCGCATCAGTCGCTGTACCCGCTTGCGGTTAACTGTGTGGCCCGCTGCGCGCAGGAAAACCACCATGCGTCGGCTTCCGTAAAACGGTCGGCTCGTGTATTCCTCGTCGATCAGCCGACACAGAAGTAAGTCTTCCGCGCCCGCATCTTCCACTACCTTGGCGGTGAGCCGCCTGTACACCGTGGTGCGCGGCACTTCCGCCAGTTCGCACTGTCGGCTCAAGGAAAGCTCTTCGGCGCCGTCGATCCAGTCCATCCTAACTTCGGCGCTCACACTCCCAACTTTTTTTTGAGCCAATCATTTTCCATCTTCAGCCTGCCGATTTCGCCGTAAAGCCGTTCTTCGTCGCTCTTGTCCTTCGCCGGCTTGGGACCGCGCTTAACCTCGAAAAGGGCTCCTGCAGACTCAAGAATTTCCTTCTTCCACTGTCCAACCAGTTGCGGATGCACACCGTACAACTGCGCGATTTCGCTGAGCGTCTTGACCCCACGCACCGCCTCAAGCCCGACCTTCGCCTTGAACTCCGTCGTGTGACCTTGCGTTTCTTTGCTTCACCCATTTGCTGTCATCCTTTCAGGGACGAGAGCTTAAACTACCTACGGTCGCTGTCCCAAAATCGGGGTCCACTATAGTATTCTAGTATTTACAACTCCGTTTCGGTAATTACGTGCACGGTTTAGTGTTCCCCTCTGTTCAAACCGGTAGTGTGGGGATCAATGTAGTTCTTTTCCCAGAGGCGAGTCAACTTTCTTTTGTCCCGAACATAGAATCAGACTTAACATACTCCCCTGCCCCTATGATCGTACCGCCAAAAATGCATTTGGACTACGAGCTAAAGTCGCCGTCGTATTGAATTCAATTCGGTTTCATAAGATCACTGCGATTGAAACCAAGGCCACGGAATACATGCACGAAAATGACCTGTTCATGAACGACTTGAACAGGAAACGGCTCGGACTAAACTTCGACTGATGGACATTAGCCTCGCGGACCGTGGTTGAGACCAGCCAAAAGGAAACTTCACGATGTTAAGTCAGATTACTTTACCTTTTGCTCTCGGTCGATGGTAAGCGTAGTTTTGCAACTTCGGCAAGTTGATGGTCATAGCTGTTTGCAAATGCAAATAAGTGTTCGAAGTATGCCTGTTCGAATAGCTCAACCAAATTTGAAAACAGGCACAAATTCAATTATTTAGCAAAATTAATCCAACTGACTTTGTTTGTTTTACTCACTTTAGCAAGAAAGGTGAGAGAAATATTGTTTTTCATGTTAAAAATAATTAAAAGCAAAAAAGGAATTCAATCTTTGAATTTCTTAATAAACAATAACTTATGAAAATCTTGAGTAGTTAGATTTCTAACTTTGCTGATTTTCCATTTCTTCCCGGATCAATGCTTCGATTTTCTTCGCTAGTTCTGGAATGGCGGAAATATCTTTCATCTTCACAATGGTCAAGTTGCCGCGCGACGAAATTTCAGCAAAATGCTGCTTTCCATTTTTGATGACAAGCGATGCTTGAACCACGGGTTTGGACTTTACCTTCTCAAAATTTGCAGCGACATTTGCCGCCTGCTCCTGGGTGATCCTGCCTTCTGCAAGTTGCTCAAGCGCTTCTTTCACAAATGGAAGTCCTTTTAGCTTACTTGCCAGTCGTGCTCCGGCTAACTCCGGTTGGGCCGCCAAAATTTTATGCGCACCCTCCTCTAACTCATCAAAGGAAAAATAGTTGGACAAGGTCGCCGCAGACAAGCCGCTCTCTCTCGCCATTTCGATTTGCGTTTTTCCGGTTGCACGCTGAATTTGTTTGTAACCCAAGTACTTCTCATAATCAGGCAATTCAGGCGCCAACAAATTGCTGTAAAAGGCTGCGGGCAACACTTGCTCATCATCGAGTTCAATAACATTGGCCTCGATTTCATCTCGCCCAAGTTCCACATAGGCTTGCAAACGGTTATGTCCGGCGATAATTTCGAACTTACCCGCAGGCAATGCACGAATGACAATCGGATTAATCAACGGAAACGTAGCCAAGTTAGCCTTCAATTCTTCGAACCGATCTTTGGGCAATGCACGCTTGCGCCCTTCTACAATCGTCAATTCTGAAATCGCGATCGTTTTCTTGCGCAGCACCTGGTTCTCTTTTTCCAGGTTCTCAGCCTTATGGTGGGCATCGAGAAACCGACCAGGCGCCGTCTTCATTTTCATTGGCTCAGAACTGAACTCCGCCCTTTCCCGAGGTTTGATACCGCCCGTCTTCGACATGATGTTGGTTCCAAACTTTGCCATTATCTTCTCCACGCAATGGACAACTGCCCGAGCACATGATCAACCAATGCATCTATTGGCTCTTTATACCGTTTATAAGATTCCATCGACCCATCTGGTTTTTGCAGGTCATAAATCGTCTTCAGCTGTGCTGCTGCAGACTTCGCCGCGATACTATCTGGGATGCCGATTGCACCGAGATGAATGCCATAAGAAGCTTGGATCCATCCCCTTACAGCCGTGGCCATCAGATCCGATTCCGGCTTGGTTTTCGTCAAAAATATTTCAACGAAATCGTATGTCTTGGTTTCCTTAAAACCCGGCAATGTCTCGGTCAGTTCAGCAAATACCCCCCAGAACTGCGTGCTCGACGCATAATCCAACGCATCGAGCGGGCAGGGCATCAAAAGTCCATCGGCAGCTACCATCGCATTCTGAGTCAGATAGCCAAGGGATGGACTGGTATCCAAAATGATCGCGTCATACTTTTCCCGCAACGGTGCCAATCCATGCGTCAGTTCCATCCAGAATTGATATCCCTCTTTGATCAATTGCTGGTCACGCGCTTTGGCCGGAATAACGAACTCGGAAGCGAGGAGTGAACTCGAACCTGGGATCAAATCCATGTTGTGCCAATATGTTTCGCGCACGGCATAACTTAAATCGGGTTGCTCGCCATAGATATACGGCATGATGGTCTGATCGTGTTCGATCTCCAGCTCTGGCGAAAATCCTGACAGCATGGTGGCCGAACCCTGGCCATCCATATCGACTAAAAGCACTTTCAAGCCACGTAAAGCCAAACCTTGAGCTAGACAGACCGCAGTGGTTGTCTTGTTGACGCCGCCTTTGTAATTACAGACAACGATCATTTTTCCTGGTTTGTCTTCTGGTCGGGAAGGATGCTTTCCAATGGTTTGCACGCATTGGATTGCTTCAGCCATCGTGTAGGTTTTGCTTTTTTCTTGATCGAGCAGCGTACCTTCAGGAAGACTATGTTTTTTTACTAGACTTTTGAATTGTGCCCTATTTACATTGCATAAGGCAGCAACCTGCGGGATTGAAAAATGAGGTGATTGTTTTCTGGGAAACGGCTCCAGTAGCGCATCGCGTACTTGTTCAAAGACGTCCGCTGCATCCGCTGCCATCTTTGTCAATTCCCCAATCGTGATGGCAGGGGAAACGATGAGTTTTTTATTCAGCA
>JBPBPY010000298.1:0-4364 GCA_050954505.1 Janthinobacterium lividum | reverse complement strand
CATGAGGTCGGCTCGAACAATCCCGACGGCATCGAGGTCAAGGACCATCTGGGCGCCGACGGCCATCCGCTCGATTCGATTCCTTCGCATCCTTACTACACGGTGCATGACCTGTTCGGCGTGGTGATTTTCCTGACCATCTTCAGCGCGATCGTGTTCTTCGCGCCGGAAATGGGCGGCTACTTCCTCGAGTACAACAACTTCCTGCCGGCCGACTCGCTCAAGACCCCGCCGCACATCGCCCCGGTCTGGTACTTCACGCCGTTCTATTCGATCCTGCGCGCCACCACCTCGCAATTCATCTATGCCCTGGTGGCTGCCGTGGTTGCCTATGTCGGCCTGCTGGTGCTCAAGTCGCGCCTGCCTGGCTTGCTCAAGGCTGCGGCCGCCGTCATCGGCCTGGTGGCAATTGCCGCCATGTTCACCTTCGATGCCAAGTTCTTCGGCGTGGTGCTCATGGGTGTCTCGGTCATCATCCTGGCCGGCCTTCCATGGCTGGACCATTCGCCGGTGAAGTCGATCCGCTACCGGCCGACCTGGCACAAATACGTCTACATCGTCTTTGGCATCACCTTCGTCATCCTGGGCTACCTCGGCATCCAGGCGCCGACCGATGGCCGTACGCTGTTGTCGCAAGTGTGCACCTTCATTTATTTCGGTTTCTTTTTGCTCATGCCTTGGTGGAGCAAGATGGGCCATTTCAAGCCCGTGCCAACCCGCGTCACCTTTCATCCGCACTGACAGGCAAAAGGAATCGAAGAATGAAATTGCTGAAGAAACTCATGGCAGTGCTGGCCCTTGTTCCAGCCATGTCGCTTGGCTTGACAGGCACGGCGCTGGCCAACGAAGAAGGTTTTGCCCTCGACCATGCGCCGGTGCAAAATGACCTGGCCTCGATGCAGAATGGTGCCCGGCTGTTCGTCAACTACTGCCTGAACTGCCATGCTGCCGCATCGATGCGCTACAACCGCTTGCGCGATATCGGCCTGTCGGAAGATCAGATCAAGGCCAATCTGCTGTTTTCCACCGACAAGGTGGGCGAATTGATGAAGGTATCGATGACGCCGGCCGACGCCAAGCAATGGTTCGGCGCCGCGCCGCCGGATCTGTCGGTGATCGTGCGCGCCAAGGCGTCTGAAGCCGGCAGCGGCGCCGACTGGCTCTATACCTATCTGCGCAGTTACTACAAGGACGACAGCCGTCCAACCGGCTGGAACAACATGGTGTACCCGAATGTCGCCATGCCGCATGTGCTGTGGGAACTGCAGGGCACGCGCAGCGCCAGATTCAGCGATGAAAAAGATCCGCACGATCATGAAAAAACGGTGCATAAATTTGCCGGCTTCGAACAGATCAAGGTTGGCAAGATGACAACGCTCGAGTATGATACGGCTGTTGCCGACCTGGTTGCCTACATGAGCTGGATGTCCGAGCCGGCTCAGAACAAGCGCCGCGCGCTTGGTGTCTGGGTTTTGCTGTTTCTCGGCATATTCACCGTCATCGTCTGGCGCTTGAACGCATCGTTCTGGAAGGAAGTGCGCTGAGAAGGCATAATAGCCAATTGGACTGCTTTTTTGCTGCGCGTTACCTGCAGCTCTGAACGGTCCCGCCCTTTCCTGGCGCTGCATTCAAGATGAATCGGCGTGCTGACGGTGGAGGCAATGCCTCGTGCCGGACATGCTGCCGGGATTTGCAGGATTTTTTCAAAGGGTGAGCCGCTTCAGGTCTCACCCTATTTGTTTCTAAGGAACTACAAAAATGATGGTTCTCTATTCGGGCACGACTTGCCCATTTTCGCAACGCTGCCGTCTCGTGCTGTTCGAGAAGGGCATGGATTTTGAAGTCCGCGATGTCGACCTGTTCAACAAGCCGGAAGATATTTCGACCATGAACCCGTATGGCCAGGTACCGATCCTGGTCGAACGCGACCTGGTGTTGTACGAATCGAACATCATCAATGAATACATCGACGAGCGTTTCCCGCATCCACAACTGATGCCGGCCGATCCGCTGATGCGCGCACGTGCGCGTTTGATGCTGTTCAACTTCGAAAAAGAATTGTTTGTCCACGTCAACACGCTAGAAAACGAAAAGTCCAAGGTCGCCGAAAAGAATCACGAAAAAGCGCGTTCGGAAATTCGTGACCGCCTGACCACGCTGGCGCCGCTGTTCTTGAAAAACAAGTATATGCTTGGTGAAGAATTCTCCATGCTGGACGTGGCCGTGGCGCCGTTGTTGTGGCGCCTGGACCATTATGGTATCGAGTTGTCGAAGACGGCCGCGCCGTTGATGAAATATGCAGAGCGCATTTTTTCACGTCCGGCGTATATTGAAGCATTGACTCCTTCTGAAAAGGTAATGCGTCGTTGATCCAGTGCCTGCGCAAAATCGTATCGTGAACCGCGTCAGCAACCGGCTATCGCTGCTTTGGGCAGCTTGGGCGCAGACGCTGGTACGGATTCGCCAGGCACGTTATCGCCGCAGCGGTATATTCATGTCTGAAACTTCTACCAAACCTTATCTGTTACGCGCCATCTACGAATGGTGCACCGACAATGGCTACACGCCCTACCTGGCAGCGATGGTCGACGGCAAGACGCAGGTGCCGCGCGAGTTCGTCAAGAATGGCGAGATCGTGCTCAACATCAGCATGACCGCGACCAGTGGCTTGAAGCTGGAAAATGATTTCGTCCATTTCAATGCCCGCTTCAACGGCGTCTCACGCGAGATTTTCGTTCCGGTGGAAAATGTGGTGGCAATCTATGCACGCGAAAATGGCCAAGGCATGGCGTTTGAAGTAACCCGCAAGCCGGATGATGCTGCTGAAGATCCTTCTATGGAAGATGGCAAGGAAGGCGCAGGCAGTACCGCGCCGGCCACCACGCTGACTTCGGTGCCCACCCCGGCCGCAACAGAGTCAAGGCAGCCAGCCAAGGCGGAGGAAGGTTCCGACGGCGACGATCCCGAGCCGCCAAAAAAGGGCGGAAGGCCGACTCTCACGCGCATCAAATAAAGTATAATTTCGTTCGTTCAGTGTGGCCGGCTTAGCTCATCTGGTAGAGCACATGATTTGTAATCATGGGGTGGCGGGTTCAAGTCCTGCAGTCGGCACCAAGAAATTCAAGCACCTGGCCCACTCTTGGCAGTGGGCCTTGTCGTTTCTGCATGCGGTGCAGCGACGATGGAAGCTGCTTTAGCGGGATATCTGCTGCGCTTGTCGCAAACCTCCCTCAATGGGACAAAGCAAACATCCAGCGAAAGCAGGACGCAAATCGCCACGACATCATCATAAGAAATGTTGCGATAATTGCATGAAACTATTCAGCCGGAATGCCTACTTACCAGCATATTGATTTTCGCTGAGGCAACCGTGTTTCGCAAACTTTTACGCAATACATTCATTGTCGAAAGTCCGCTGCACTCGCCAAATCCGTTGAAAAGACCGGCGTCTGTCGAAAGTTCATCGGTAGGGGCTTCCCACGGTTCTGAAGAAGCCTTCAGTTCAGCTCAAGCGCCTTACCAGTTTGTCTATTCCCGTATCCATGACTCAGACGCGCTGGATCGGCTGGTACAAACTGGCCACCAATTCATCCAGGGACCGCGGGTCAAAGTACCGAGAACCGCCGGACCGCAAAAATTCCAGCGTGGCCCGCATCGCATTGCCCAGATGACAGGCGATACGGTCCATCTGATCGACGATCTGGGAAGCCTGATGGCACGCATGCAGCTGGTGTCCATGAATTCCCCGCAGCTGGTGTGCCGCAAGACCGCGTTCTCCGGCACTGGCGTTGCCGAGCAATATCTGTTTGAAGTCGGGTTGTTGCCGAGAGGTTCGCAACTCAATGAACTCGATCCACTGCGCAACATCAATCTCGAGCAGACCATGCATTGCTCGGAACAGGTGTGTGCAGCGCTTGACGCAATTGGACTGGAAATCCGGCACATCCTGTACAACGTTCAACATCATCAGTTCCCTTTAACCAAGCCGGTTGACACCAAGGTATTGGAAAGCTGGGAGAGTCAGGGCTCGATCAACGCGGCCGAACACGACGAAATGAAGAAGGCTGTCCACGACCATTTGATGACACGCCTGTCGGTACATTGGGATCCAATTTCCGGTCCACGGCCGCACGCAGACGTGGCAGCCATCTACAAGATATTGCAACGTAATGCGCGAGAAAATCATCCTATCCGCGTTTTGCCAACGCTGCACGACGGTAATGAATCATCCAGGCCGGCGGCGTCAAAAAGTGGCAAGCAAGGTAGTCAAGCTGCCAAACTGCATGTCCCGGATCGGAACTTTGTGTTGTCCATGGTGGGAGAAAGCAAGAAAGGCGCGGGCCTTTTGAAAGATGGCAAGGGAA
>JBPBPY010000232.1:0-4372 GCA_050954505.1 Janthinobacterium lividum | reverse complement strand
CCTCGTCCTCGCTTGGCAGGAATTCGATGGCGCGGTTCAGACGCCCGGAGCGTTCCAGATAGCGGATCAGGCGCATGTCGGCTTCGAAGCTGGAGTGGGCGCGCTGCCCCATGAGCGTGAGCATCTGGCCCTGGTAATAATTGTCGGTCAAGACCATCAGGCCGACTTCATCGGTCATCTCGGCGAGCTGGGCATTGCGTTGGGTTTCCGACAGCGTGCCATCGACCACCAGTGCATTGAGCAGGATCTTGATGTTGACTTCATGATCGGAACAATCCACACCCGCCGAGTTGTCGATCGCATCGGTAAACATGCGGCCACCCTTCTGGGCATATTCGATCCGGCCCAGCTGGGTGAAACCGAGGTTGCCGCCTTCGGCCACCACCTTGGCGCGCAATTGCGCACCGTTGATGCGGATGCTGTCGCTGGCGCGGTCACCAACCTGCAGATGGGTTTCACGCGTGGCCTTGACATAGGTGCCAATGCCGCCGTTGTACAGCAGGTCGACTGGTGCCAGCAGGATGGCGCGGATCAGGTCGACCGGCGAGATATCGCCTGCCGGCACGCCCAGGACACTGGCCATTTGCGCCGACAGCGGAATCGACTTCGCCGTCCGTGGATAAACGCCGCCGCCGCTGGTGATCAGGCTGGCGTCGTAGTCGGCCCAGCTCGAACGCGGCAGGTTGTACAGGCGCACGCGTTCGGCAAAGCTGATAGCCGTGTCCGGTGCCGGATCAAGGAAGATATGACGGTGGTCGAAGGCAGCAAGCAGCTTGATATGGCTGGACAGCATCATGCCGTTGCCAAACACGTCGCCGGACATGTCGCCAATGCCGACCACGGTAAATGGTTCTTTCTGGGTATCGACACCGGTTTGCCAGAAGTGCCGCTTGACCGACTCCCAGGCGCCGCGCGCAGTAATGCCCATCTTCTTGTGGTCGTAGCCGACCGAGCCGCCCGAAGCAAAAGCGTCGCCAAGCCAGAAACCGTACTCATGCGACAGTGCATTGGCATAGTCGGAAAAGGTTGCCGTGCCCTTGTCGGCAGCCACTACCAGATAAGGATCGTCGGCATCATGGCGCACCACGTTCAGCGGTGGAATGACTTCGCCATTTACCAGGTTGTCGGTCAGGTCGAGCAGGCCGCGCAGGAAGGTGCGGTAGCAGGCAATGCCTTCATTGAGATAGGCATCGCGATCGGTGACCGGCGGTGGATTTTTGACCACGAAGCCGCCTTTGGAGCCGACCGGCACGATAACGGCATTCTTGACCATCTGCGCCTTGACCAGGCCCAGCACTTCGGTGCGGAAATCTTCCTTGCGGTCGGACCAGCGCAGGCCGCCACGGGCAACCTTGCCGCCGCGCAGATGGACACCTTCGACCTGCGGCGAATACACCCAGATCTCGAACATCGGTTTCGGGTCCGGCAAGCCGGGCACTTCGGCTGGATTGAACTTGAAGGACAGCCATGGCTTGTACGGCTGGCCGTCGGCACCGGCCTGGTAATAATTGGTGCGCATGGTGGCCTGGATCAGGCCCAGGAAGCCGCGCAGGATGCGATCGATATCGAGGCTGGAGACTTCGCCGAGCGCGGTTTCGATTTCCGCCAGCAGTGCCGAAGCCTGCATGCCGCGGTCGCCCGCCAGGGCCGGGTCGAAGCGGATGGCAAACAGGTGCGCCAGCTGGCGCGCGATGGCAGGATTGGTGATCAGTGCCTGTTCGACGTAGGCGTTGCTGAAGGTCGAGCCAACCTGGCGCAGGTATTTGGCATAGGCACGCAAGACCACCACTTCCCGCCAGGTCATGCGCGCAAGCAGCGTCAAACGGTTCAGGTCGTCATTTTCGGCATCATGGGCCCAGACCCGTGCAAAGGTTTCCTCGAACACCGCCTTGACCTGGGCGATATCGACTTCGTCGCCATTCGCGGTTTCCATGTCGAAGTCGTGCATCCAGACCGGGCCGGCGTCGGAGCGGCCAATACGGTAGGGCCGCTCATTGTTGACCTTCACACCCATGTGCTCCAGCGTCGGCAGGCTGCGCGAGAGCGTGATCGGCTTGCCGACGCGGTACAGCTTCAGGCGCAGCGCATTGGCGGCCATGCCGTTGGGGCGGTACAAGGCCATGGCCAGGGCGCCCTCTTCATTGAGCCCTTCCATCTTTTCGATGTCCAGCACCGTGGTGGCAGCGGAGTAATCCTCCTGGAAAGCGACCGGGAAGGCATTGGCATAGGTGCGCAGCAGCGACAGGCCCTTTTCCTCGCCATAGGTTTCCAGCAGCGAGTCGTTGAGGCCGTCGATCCAGCGCAGCGATGCCTTGACAATGGCTTTTTCCAGGCTTTCGATGTCGACCTGCGGCAAGCCGCCGGCCTGCGCATAGATGGTCACATGCAGGCGCGCCAGCAAGGACTCCGACAGCAGCGGCGTGAATTCAGCCGAGACGCCATGGAAGGCTTCCATCAGGATGTTCTGGATCTTCACGCGCAGATCGGTGGTGTATTTTTCACGCGGCACGAAAATCAGGCATGAGGCATAGCGGCCCAGCACATCACGGCGCACGAACAGGCGGGTCTGCTGGCGCTCTTCCAGGCGCAGGATGCCGATGGCGATGTCGTGCAATTCCTGCTCTTCGATCTGCAGCAGTTCATCGCGCGGATATTCGTCGAGAATGGTCTTGAAGGCCTTGGCCAGATGGCCATTCGGCACGAAATCGGTCAGGCTGACGACCTTTTCTACCTTGCGCCGCACCAGCGGGATGTCGGCTGGTTTGTGGACATAGGCACCCGAGGTGTACAAGCTAAGGAAGCGGTGCTCGCCAATGACCTTGCCATCATCGCTGTAACGCTTGATGCCGACGTAGTCCAGATGACCGGGACGATGGACCGTGGAACGCGAATCGGCCTTGGTCAGGAACACTGGAGAAGCAGCACCGATGATGCGGTCTGCACCGGCCGGCAGACGCGTCGAGTCGGCATCCTGCTTGGGGATGCTGCCGCGCAGAATGCCCAGGCCTGAGCCAATCTCGCCAACCAGGAAGGTTTCGCCGTCTTTCTTTTCGAGCCGGTAGTCGCGATATCCGAGAAAAATGAAGTTGCCGCCGACCAGCCAGTCAAGGAAGGCACGCGCTTCGGTGAACTCACCGTGGGCCTGGGCATTGCTGGTGGCGTGGCGGCTGAGCTCGTCGGCGCAGGTACGGGCAGCGGCCATGGTCGCCGGCCAGTCGGCGACTGCGGCACGGACGTCGCTGAGGATGCGGGTCAGGCCTTTTTCCAGTTCGGCCAGTTGCGCGGCGTCGTTGCAACGGTCGATCTCGAAATGGATGAACGATTCGGCACGCGGTTTGGCATCGATCGCCGCAGCGGTGTCGGCGCCATTCTTGCCTTCGAAACCGGTGCGCACCTTGACAGCCTTGGCGTCGGCATTGCGCCAGACCTGGAACACCGGATGGATTGCACCGCGCAAGGCAAAGCCGAGACGGTTGATTTCCATCGTCACCGAATCGACCAGGAAAGGCATGTCGTCGTTGATGATTTCAATGACGGTATGGCGCGAGGTCCAGCCATGCTCTTCGAGCGTCGGGTTATAGACGCGTACCAGCGGTGCACCGCCCTGGAACTGGCTGGCAAATTGCCAGTGCGAGCTGGCGGTGGCGAGCAGGTCGGCAACGCTGCGGCGGCCCACCAGTTCAGCGCCCGAGTGGGCGTAGTAATGCGCCAAAAAAGGCAGCAGCGTCTGGGCATCATCGGCACCAGAGCGCGCCTTTGCTGTCTCGATCATCTTGTTGATAAGGTCCAGCTTCTTTTCTTCGGTGTAGCTCGTCATCTGCATCCCATATTGTTTGTCTGTTTTATCCAGCCGGGGTCGGCCCCTGCCATATGGCGGGCCTGGCACCCTGTGTTTCGCCTGCGGCGCAACTGCTGCTTGTCCGCTGTTTGTCTGCTGTCTGTCTGCTGCTTGTCTACTTTTCAACTACTAACTACTACCACGCTGCAATTTCCACGCTGCCACATTGCAATTTCTTTGTTGTTTCCTGCCTGCCTGCCACGCTTTACCGCTGTGCCACGTTCCATCCTGCTCCCTGACACGCTACCGGACTTCATTCGATCACCTTCATTCCTGCGCCACCCTTGACCTGCGCCCAGGGTCAGCTCGATCAAGCGCCCGAGCGTGGACGTAATGCTAACAACCCAGCATGCTATCTAACATTCATGACACGAACAAATGCCGTGTATGCATGTAACTATACGTTTTTTGTATAACCCTGCAAGAATTCCCACAGGCGCCCCACCACCGGTTTGCCTGGGCGCTGCGGGGTCGGTATCTCGCGATACAGCCGGATTTCCATCGTCAACTCCCAGGCAGCATGGCCGCCGTCGG
>JBPBPY010000340.1:0-4373 GCA_050954505.1 Janthinobacterium lividum | reverse complement strand
GTCGATGACGGCAGCCGAGACCAGCCCGGCACTGGCAGCACCCGCACTGGTTGCCACCAGGAAATCGGCCCATTGCGCCAGCGCCAGCGCCGACGCTTCATAGGTCCAGGATCCGGCATCGCTGCGCTGGCGCCGGTTATGATAGCGGATCGCCATGCCGAAACCGGCACCGCGTTGTGCGATTGCACGCCCGATGCTGCCCAGTCCCAAAATGCCGAGCTTCTTGTTGTTGACGCGAATGGTGAGGGGGAAACTGCCTGGGCCGCCGGCCTCCCAGCCGCCACCGCGCACGTAATGGTCGCCCTGCACCAGCCGGCGCGCACTGCCCAGCAACAAACCCCAGGCCAGGTCGGCCACGCAGGCAGACAGCACATCGGGTGTATGGCTGACCTGTACCCCGAGCAGCCGGGCGCTGGCGACATCGATGGTGTCGTAACCGGCGCCCTGGCTGCACACCGCCTTGAGCAACGGCAGGGCCCGCATCACGGCGCCACTGCAGCCCCATCTCGAGGACGTCACGACCGCCTCGGCGCTGGCCGCGGCAGCCAGTGCAGCGGCCTGGTCGTGCGCCAGCCAGAGCTTGACGATGTCGTAGCGCAAAGCCAGCTCTGCCTGCAGGCCGGCCGAGAGCGGGCCGATCAGCACAATGGTCGGCCTGGCGCAAGCTGGGGAAGATGGCGAACCCGATGATGGCTGCAGCATGGCTCAGCGTTTCGACGGCGCCAGCAGATGGGCTTCGAGGCGGCTGACCAGCCAGGCGATCACCAGCGCCAGCGCCAGGAAGATCAGGCCGACAGAGACCATCGGTTCGGCATAGCGGAAGGTATCCGAGCCGATGTCGAGCGCCGCGCCCAGCATTTCATGCACCGCCACCACCGCCAAGTAGGGCGTGGCCTTGAGAATGGAAATGAAGTAGCTGCCCATCGGGGCGGCGATGTTGCGCAGCATTTGCGGCGCCACGATCAGCAGCATGGTATCGAGCCGGCTCAGGCCCAGCGCTGCGGCAGCCTGGAACTGGCCGGCGCGCACGCCATCGATGCCGGCCTTGAAGACTTCGGCCAGGTAGCCAGAGTAATACACGCTCAGCGCCAGCACGCCGATCAAGCCGGCCGGCAAGGTCACGCCCCAATAGGGCAGCACGAAAAACAGGAAATAGATCTGCACCAGTATCGGCGTCGAGCGCAGCAGGTCGATCAGCAGCCGCATGGCGTAGCCGCCAGTGCGCCCGCTGCGGCGCAGCAGCTCCCAGCTGAATCCGAGCACGGCCGCGCCAAGGCTGCTGAGTACCGTCACCCAGGCAGTCGTGCTCAAGCCTTTCAGGATGATGGGCAGGGACGAGAGCATGAAGTCGAGGCTGAAGTTCATGCGGCGCTCCTTTTGGCTGGATTGAAGCGGCGTTCGGCCATGCGGCCCAGTATCGTCAGTGGATAACAGACCATCAGGTAGGACAGCAGCAGGCCGGTGTAGATCGGCACCGGATTGTATTGCGCCTGCGCCAGCGCCTTGGCATGGTAGGTCAGGTCGTGCAGCGTGATCAGCGAGATCAGCGCGGTATTCTTGACCAGCTGGATGAACAGGTTGATGAAGGTCGGGATCATTGCCGTGCACGCTTGCGGCAGTTCGATGTAGAGCATCGATTTCCATGGTGTCAGGCCAATTGCGGCCGCCGCCAGGCGCTGGCCGCGGTCGACTGCCTGCAAGGCGCCGCGCACGGCCTGGCTGCCGTAGCCGCCGGTGTTCAAGCCCAGCACCAGCGTACCGACCACCAGGGCATCGAGCTTGATGCCCAGCGTGGGCAGCGTATAGTAAAACACGAACAGCAGGATGATGATTGGCGAACTGCGCCAGAATTCGATCACTGCAGTGAGCAGCGCATGGCGCCAGCCACGGCTGACGAATTGCAGCACCCCGAGCACCAGGGCAAAGGGGACTGCATACAGCAGGCCGAGCAATGCCACGGTGGCGGTAATACGAAAGCCGCCAAGGATGGCAAGCAGGGCGTCGAGAATGGTCATGGTGCGGGTCCCGGCGCGAATCGATCAGAAGGCAATCACAAGGCTGTGGCGTGGCATGCCATCGGCCTGGCACACCGTGCTGCCCCTGCGCTTGTGCTTGCTGGCTTGAACCTGTGCGCACCGGCCATGGAACCTGCATTCAGTGCCATGACGCCTGCGCCTGCCTGGTCCAGGGCCCATGCGTACTTGCTCAAGACCGGTACCTATTTGCCGGCGCAAATCGCCGCAGTGGTGGTCTTTGGTGCGGCTTCATCAAGTGGAAAACCGTTTTTTTCCATGATCTTCAGCAGCGAGCCATCAGCCTTCATTTCTGCAATGCGCTTGTTGAACACATCGCGCAGGTCGGCGTCAGCCAGGCGAAATGCCGCACCGAGTGCATCCGGACTGGGGGCGCCGGCAGCAGTCAGGCGGCCGGAAAACGGCTTGGCGCGTTCGATTGCGGTGGCCCCGGTGGCGGTGCTGAGCTTGTGGTTGGCAGTGCCCGAGGTGTAGACGATGCCGTCGACGCGGCCGGACATCAGGGCGGAAAAGGTCGACTCGGTATCCTGGAACGACTGCAGCTGATCGGCGGCCACGCCACCGTCGGTGGCATTCTTGGCCTGCTGGCTGCCTCGCGTGCCGCCCAGCCTGAACTGTGGATTCTTGGCGATGTCGGCATAGCTGTGCACATTCATCGGATTGCCTTTCTTGACCAGCAGCCCATCGACACTCGATATGTCGGGTTCACTGAAGGCCACCAGCTTGCAGCGTGCCGGCGTGATCACCAGGCCGGAAGAGACCATGTCGAAGCGCTCCGACATCAGGCCGGGAATCAGGGATGGAAAGTCAGCGGTAATGAAATCGAACTGGGTCACGCCCAGCGGCGTGAAGACGGCCCTGACCACGTCGGCATTGAAGCCGACCACCTTGCCGTCGGGCGTGTGGTACGCCCACGGTGCGCCATTGTGGATACCGATTGAAATCTTGTGCTCGGCCAGCACCCGCTCCTTGGTCGTGACGGCATATGCCGGCGCAGACAGGACGGCAAACAGGCTGGTGGCAGCGAACAGCGACATGACGAATTTTTTCATTAACGTATCCTGATGAATGCGGCGTTGAGATGTCTGAAACGTGTAGCTGAAACGTGTAGCAGGTGCGTGCAGGTGAAGCGAGCAGTTCAAGCATGAGGCCGATGCCGGTAGGCAGGCAGGCAGGCAATCATCACCGCTGGCATGCCGGCGAACGACGGGCCGGCTGCCGCAGGCCGATCGCCACGGTCAGGCGCCCTTGATTGTATGCACCAGGAACGGTGCAATCAACTCCGGAATCAATTTGATGCCCAGGCCGGGCGTGTCGGGAATCGACAGGCGGCCATTGCGGACGCGCTGCTCGGGCGGGTTGTCGGTATATTCGACATTGCCCGGCATGGTTTGCCAGTAGGGATAGATTTCCTGGGTGGAGAAATTGGCCAGCGTGGCGCCCAGTTGCAGGGCCGCGGCGGTGGCCAGCGGGCTGCCGCAGACATGCGGTGCGACGCGCAGGTTGTAGGCTTCGGCCATGGCGGCGATCTTCTTGGTTTCCATCAGCCCGCCGGTGTTGGCGATGTCGGGCTGGGCAATGTCGATGGCATGGGCTTCGAACACCTTGCGAAAGCCGTAGCGGGTATACAGGCGTTCCCCGGCGGCCACTGCCATGCTGACCTTGTCGGAGATTTTCTTCAAGGCGCCAACATCGAACGGATCGGCCGGCTCTTCGACAAAACAGATCTCGAACTCTTCCACTGCACGGCAAAAGCGGATGGTTTCATCGGTGGTCAGGCCGCCCGAGAGGTCGAGCATGATATCGATATCCGGTCCGATGGCCGAGCGCAATGCACGGATCTTGTCGACACCCAGACGAAACGCCTCGCGCGGCAAGGCCCGCATGGTCGGATGGCGGGTGGTGGCGCGCTGGTCCGGATCGCGAAACGCCAGCGGATAGCATTTCAGTGCCCGGTAGCCTTCGGCCACCGCACGGGCACCGGCATCGGCAAAACCGGCAACCGTGGGATGGTCCTGGCCCCAGCCATTGCAATAGACTTCGACATCTTCGCGCATCTTGCCGCCGAAGAATTCATACACCGGCACATTCAATGCCCGGCCCTTGATATCCCAGAGTGCAATCTCGATGGCGCTGATGGCGGCAAAGACAATCGCGCCGCCGCCCTTGGCCCAGAAACTGTGGTCATACATTTCGGTCCAGATCGCTTCGATGCGAAACGGATCCTTGCCGATCAGGATGCGTTCGGCCAGATCCTTGACCATGCCCGCCACTGCCGTCTGGCCCAGGCCGTAGGCAATGCCGGCCTCGCCAAAGCCGGTAATGCCTTCATCGGTGAGT
>JBPBPY010000092.1:0-4384 GCA_050954505.1 Janthinobacterium lividum | reverse complement strand
TACGTTCAGTTGGATACTGATTCACTGTAAATCTTTGCTCCGCCCCCAGATGGATTAAAGTGTTTCAAGCGACGCGACATCTATCCTGACACAGGGGGATGGCACGGTACGTTCGCTTGAAACAATATGGCAAAACATTGAAAAAGCGTTGGTCCAGCCGCCGAAATTTGTTTCAGAGAATGAATTACCGGTTTTGCGTAGCTTGTGGCTGGGAAAGCGCATCGCCGGCGGCAGTTTTGAATTGCAAGGTAGCACTGGGGCTGCCACGTTAGAATTACTCATTGCCACCGGACGCGCTTTCGTTGCTCATTCGGCCAGCAGCTTGCATTCCGGCGCACCCTGCGTCCTCTATCAAGGGGCTGTACGCAGCACTCAGATTGGCTGGCACACGCAGACTGATAAGCGTGTTCGCCCAATGCTGCAAACAGAGCCTCTTTCCACATTGATCTTGACCAGCGTGCAGCCGTGCTGGTATCTCGATGCGCAATCGGGTGAGGCGGGCTTGGCCGACATTCCATGGCCTCCTGAGCAGTTAGTTGAGTATCTTTCAATGCCGGCTGTCACACCACGGGAAGCGGCACTCGTTAGTCGCGTGCTGCGTGAGGTAGCACCGGACTTACCTGCGCCGCCCGCCCTAGAAGTACCGCCCTTGCGTCTGATCGACATAGCTCCAACGCCACTGCTATCGCTCGATACCTTGCCAACCTGGGGAAGATGGGAGTCAGGAAGGACACAAGATGCGCTGGATTTTGCGGTCGTAGAATTCGACTATGCAGGTGAGCATATCAGTGCCCATAGTAATGCCACGCTTGTCTCTCGAGCCGATGGCGAAGTGGTACAGATCAAACGCCATTTTGAGGTCGAACAGCGATATCTGACCGAACTGCATAAGGCTGGCCTGAGAAAGGTCGCTACTAACCGTATTCGCGGCCCGCAGCCCTTCCCGGACGGGCTGTTAGAGCTAAGGGACGCCGATGATTGGCACTCTTTCGTACAGCAGACCTTACCTACATTACGTAAGACTGGATGGCAGGTCTCCATGGCCAGTGCTTTTCGCTTCAACATGGTTGAAATCGAAGCGATTGATGGCAAAGTATTGCAAGCGGGAGACGGCTGGTTTGATGTGGAAATGGGTATTACCGTTCACGACCGCACAGTGCGGCTCGAACCGCTTTTGGCTGAGCTGTTTCGACGAGACAATCGCTGGCTGTCAGGTAAGCTCGACACTATTGCCGAGGATGAAATAATTGAACTGAAAACAGATCGAAACGAACGCTTATGTCTACGTGCTGACCGTCTAAAGCCAGTGGTACGCATATTAATTGATCTGTTTGATAAAGTCGGAGATGGAAATCTTCGTATTTCGACATGGGATGCCGCTCGGCTTGATGCGCTAGATCAGACCGGCCGCTGGCAGTTTCATGGCGATGCGTCGATCCAACAACTTGTCCGGCGTTTAATAGCCGGGGCTGGTATTAGCGAAACGCAGGTGCCTTTAGGCTTGCAGGCTAACCTACGCCCCTACCAACGCCAAGGACTTGCATGGATGCAATTTCTACGCGAGCACAATCTGTCCGGAATATTGGCCGATGATATGGGGTTAGGTAAGACAGTTCAGACGCTAGCCCATATCCTCGCTGAAAAGGAAGCCGGGCGGCTAAAACAGCCAGCGTTGATTGTAGTCCCGACTACGCTCATGCATAACTGGTGCGAAGAAGCACGACGATTTACGCCTGACCTGCAAGTACTTGATCTACACGGTCCGGACCGACATGAACGCTTTGACAGTATCGGCACGCATGACCTCGTACTTACTACTTACGCGCTGCTTTGGCGAGACCTGGGTAAGCTCGCATTACATGAATTTCACCTGCTCATTCTCGACGAAGCTCAGTACGTTAAGAATGCCGCAACAAAGTCGGCAAGTGCCATCCGCGATCTACGGGCCAGGCACCGGCTTTGCCTAACTGGTACACCTCTAGAAAACCACCTTGGCGAACTGTGGTCACAATTTGATTTTCTATTACCAGGGTTTCTCGGCAGCCGTCAGGATTTTACAAAGCGTTGGCGTACCCCTATTGAAAAGGGTGGGGATACCGTGCGCCGAGACTTGCTTGCCCGACGCATTCGTCCTTTTATGTTGCGTCGAAAAAAAGATGATGTCGCCACCGAGCTGCCACCGAAGACAATGATTACGCGTACTGTTGAACTCGAAGGTGCACAGCGCGACTTATACGAAACAGTACGTGCTGCCATGCAGGAAAAAGTCAGGGCGGCAATAGCGATGAAGGGGCTGGCCCGCAGTCACATTGTGGTTCTTGAGGCGTTGCTAAAGCTTCGCCAAGTATGCTGCGACCCTCGTTTAGTTAAGATTCGTCAGCCCGCCACCCGCGCCGTCAAATCAGCCAAGCTCGAACTTTTGCTGGACATGCTACCGGAAATGATCGAAGAAGGGCGTCGTATTCTTTTGTTCTCGCAATTCACTGGCATGCTCGATCTGATTGCTCTAGCATTAGAAGAAGCTGGGATTGGCTACGTAATGCTAACGGGGAAGACCACCGATCGCGCTGCTCCAGTTAAACAGTTCATGCAGGGGAAAGTCCCCCTTTTCTTAATCAGTCTGAAAGCGGGTGGAGTGGGCCTAAATTTGACTGCGGCTGATACAGTGATCCACTACGATCCGTGGTGGAACCCTGCGGCCGAAAACCAAGCAACCGATCGTGCCCATCGTCTTGGCCAAAACAAGCCGGTCTTCGTCTACAAGCTAATTACGGCTGGTAGCGTAGAAGAAAAAATTGTCGCGATGCAGGCGCACAAAGCCGCGCTGGCCGATGCAATTCTTTCTGAGGATACCGAGGGAGTTGTCAAATTTTCATCCGAGGACTTAGACGCCTTATTCGAACCCATTCCAATGGTGCCAACGGTTAAAACGGGTAAGGGAGTAAGAAGTGCAATTACTGCGACGCCTTCTAAATAAACGCCGAAATTGAAATTTGAGTAAATAGAAATCGACTCATGAGCGCAAAAATCTACAAAGTCCTATTTTTATGTGCAGGTAATTCATCTCGCAGCATTATGGCCGAAGCGCTTCTAAACGTTATTGGCCGCGGCCGCTTTCAAGCGTTCAGCGCTGGCTGTCCGCCTTGCCGCGAAATCCATCCATATGTAATCGAACAGGTCATTTCTATCGGCTATCCTTCAGCCTCCTTAATAAGTCAAAGTTGGGAAGAATTTGCAGCGACCGCGGCACCCGAAATGGATTTCGTCATTAATGTTTGCGATCAAGCGATTCCGAAAGATGCCCCAATCTGGCATGGACAACCCTGTGAAACGCATTGGCCATTTCGAAATCTTGATGATCTTCTTGGTTCTCAACAGCAAATACGTCAAGTTTTTAGGACAGTATTCAAGCAGATCGAAGTGCGTATAAACTTGCTAAACTCCCTTCCTTTGGAGTCGCTTTGTCGATCAGAGGTAGAAAGAGAAATCTATCTCATCAGCAGGACGCCTTTGTACTCGACTTATGAGTGAACTAATGGTTCTGACATCGTTTTCCATCCGGTCAGCTTTTATTCGCCGTTTTTTACCTTGACTAACGGTACCAATAGCGGGAGAGTTTCCTCTCGGATATCAAATCTCGCTCTCAATACATGATAAAAAATGGTTTTAATACTTATCATGTAGCGTGACTCACCAAAAGACTGTATTACCTGTGATTTTACGGGGTCAGATAGGCCATTCGTAACTTCAAATGCAACCATTGGTACTTCAGACGAAAATTGTTTGTTTCATGGCTCCATTCATCTCAGATGATGGAGCCTCCAAAAATTCCAGGGCGATTCAACCTGTATAGAATTACAGGGCATTTATGCTACGATTACATCATCTAGAAGCTCTCCACTGTGAAGGGCTTTTTTCATAAAGACTCCGAATGTTTTTAGTAGATTCAGCAAACACATCAGGGCGAGCTTTTACTGCTACGCTCACACGCGATGAACAACGTGCCCTTGGCCAGTTCATGACGCCCGCTCCAATAGCTAAGTTTATGGCGCAACGCTTGGTGGCGAGTCACATGCAGCTTATTGCTAGAGTGCTTGAACCAGCGGCTGGTGGGGGCATCTTGGCAGCGTCCGTAATTGAAGCGCTTCTGGCTAAACCTGCTGGAGAACGCCCGACTCGAATCGAACTACTAATGTACGAAATTGACTCGCGCCTAATCCCCCGTCTTCACGCGCTTTGCACGCAAATGCGTAAATCATGTGAAGAAGCGGGAATTGAATTCGACTGCCTGATTCGTAATGAAGATTTCTTGCTATCAGAGCTAGCGTTGCTTGCTGCACCTTTACCAGGGTTGATGACTATAGCAAATCCACCCTTTTTGAAG
>JBPBPY010000393.1:0-4399 GCA_050954505.1 Janthinobacterium lividum | reverse complement strand
GCACTTTCCGATTTCCCGATTTCTGCCAAATGGCCCGCAAAGCATCCCGGGATCCTGCAGCTGTACTCGCTGCCCACGCCCAATGGCGTCAAGGTCTCCATCATGCTCGAAGAAACCGGCCTGGCCTATGAACCGCATCTGGTGAATTTCGAGACCAATGACCAGTTGTCGGCAGAATTCATGTCGCTCAATCCAAACAACAAGATCCCTGCCATCATCGATCCGGATGGTCCGGGCGGCAAAGCACTGCCTTTGTTCGAGTCAGGCGCCATTCTGCTGTACCTGGCCGAGAAGACCGGCAAGCTGATGCCTGCCGATGCGGCGGGGCGCCATGAAACCATCCAGTGGTTGATGTTCCAGATTGGCGGCATTGGCCCGATGTTCGGCCAATTGGGGTTCTTCCATAAATTCGCCGGCAAGGATTTTGCAGACAAGCGTCCGCGCGACCGCTACGTGGACGAGACCAAGCGCCTGCTGCATGTGCTCGAACAGCGACTGGCTTCGGGTCCATGGATGATGGGTGAACACTACACGATTGCCGACATTGCCGTTTTCCCGTGGGTGCGCGGCCTGGTGGAGGTCTACAAGGCCGGCGACCTGGTCGGCATGCAGAACTATCCCCGGGTTGCCGCTGCATTGGCGCGCTTCCTGGCCCGGCCAGCAGTGCAGCGTGGCCTGGACAGTCCAAAGCGCCCCGCTGCCTGAGCGTCCGATGACCCATTTTGCTCCCGCACCGCCAGTCGACAGCGCCGTCTATAAAACCCTGCTTGAATCAACCAACGCCATACCGTGGAAACTCGACTGGCTGACCATGACCTTTGCCTACATCGGGCCACAGATCGAGTCACTGCTTGGCTGGCCGCAGGACAGCTGGCGCACCGTCAATGACTGGGCCCAGCGCATGCATCCAGAGGACCGCATCGGGGTGGTGGAATATTGCGTGGCCCAGTCCAAGGCCGGCGTCGATCATGAAGCCGATTACCGCGCCATGACAAAGGACGGCGGCTATGTCTGGATTCGCGATGTGGTGCATGTGATGCGCAACGCTGACGGCGCGGTCGAGTCGCTGGTCGGTTTCATGTTCGATATCAGCGAGCGCAAGAAGACCGAAGCCAAATTGACCGAGCTGCGCAAGGAACTCGAAATGATGTCGTTCCAGGATGGCTTGACTGGCGTGGCCAACCGGCGCATGTTCGATTCGATGCTGGAGCTGGAATGGAAGTCGGCGCGTCAATGCGAGCAGCCGCTCTCGCTGATTTTCCTCGACATCGATTTCTTCAAGCAGTACAACGATCATTATGGCCACATCCAGGGTGACGAGTGCCTCAAGCGCGTGGCCACGGCACTCTCGAAGGTCGGCGCGCGGCCGCGCGATTTTTTCGCCCGCTACGGTGGCGAGGAATTTGTCCTCGTCATGCCCGGCACCGACGAGCGTGCCGCAGCCATCGTTGCCGACCGCTGCCGCAGCATCGTCTTCAAGGAGCAGATCGCGCATGCGGCATCATCGGTCGGCCAGATCCTGACCATCAGCGTTGGTGTGGGCACGATCGTGCCGACGGAGCGTGATGAAGCAATGGCGTTTGTCGACCTGGTCGATAAACGCCTGTACCTGGCCAAGCAGGGCGGACGCAACCGGATTGCTGCTGCGTGATGAAAACAGGCTGCGAGATGGCGATACAATCATCGTTGCCCGGCAGACAGACGCGCCGGAAGTTTTAACACCCGGCAAATTTTTCCTGTGGCAACGGACCTTTTTCCGGCGCCAGCGTTACCCATATTTCATTTTCACCCGCTTTCACTCACGGAGAAATCATGGATATGGCCAACCGCCCGGCGCGCGTTACTGCGCCCGGCACCGCTGACACGTACAACTATCAACCAGACAGCCTGGCAGAGAAGGTCGCCTTGTTTGCGCTCGACGATCTCCTCATGCCGATCGCCTGCAATGGCAGCCAGGAGCAAAAGTTCGCCGCGCTCGAGGCAATCTGGGTCGGCCCCCTGGCCGGTCATGGCGCCAGTCAATTCGCCACCCGCTACCCGCACATGCGCGAGGATATCTTGCCGGGTTGGGAAACGGCGCGTGGCAAAACCCTGCACAGGCAGATCGACCGCCACGCCTGCGATGTGCTCATCTCGAGCCTGAACCTGCCTTCCTATCTGGAGCAGCAGTATCACGACATCGCTGCCTCGGCCGTGCCGGGCGAAAGCACTGCCGGCAAGATGCACGCCTGGCTTCGCCAGGTTCGGCAGGGTATGGTGTTCCTGGAGCAAAATCCTGTCTTGAATACGATCTCCACCTACCAGAATCTTTCCACGCTGTGGCAGGATGAGATGCCGGTCAGGAACCGTGCTGGAAGCGGCGATCTGTTTTTCACCCGCTTTGCCAAGGCACGCCGCAATGCCCGCCTTGGAGACGCCGCCATGTCGGCAGTGCCAATGCTGACATCGCGCGATTTCGGCGAGGGGGTCAAGCGCGCACTGGTCAGCCAGCTGCCGCGAACTTTCCAGCAGGCGTATGACAAGATCCATCAACGCAGCGACTTGAGCAATAGCGCCAGACAAGACAGGATTCTGCGCTTGATCGGGGAGCATGCCTTCGAATGCCTGTTTCATGAGGACGTCGAGCTGACAGGAAAACAAAACGATCCGGCACCAAAATCGAGTGTGCCCGTGGTCCAAACGCGTGCGGCCCAGTCGTCCAACGGTTTCGCGTTGCTGGTTTCCGGGATCAAGCGCAAGGCCGCCTTGCTTGGCGCGGCACACAAGTCTGCCACCGCCCAGCCACCGGTCAGTGTGATGGAACAGGAGTTCACGCGGCATTTCGCCAGTGTGATGAAATTTGTCGACACCCCGATCAAGGTCCGCTCGCAGATGCCGGCCGACATGCAGGCTGCGTGTGCCTGGTTTGCCAACGCCGATGGCAATGCGCAGCGCGGCTGGGCGTTGAGCCATGAACCGCTGAGCGGCTACGCCGATCAGGCGATTGCCCAAGCCATCGATGACGCCGCAATGTCACGCAGCCAGATGATGGCGCTGCGCACACGGCTGTTGGCAGCGGAGGCCCACTTTGGCCGCGGCCACAATATCAGCGTGCTGGCCAGCCGGTATGTCGCTGCGCTCGATCATATTGCCCGCCCGGATTGAGTGGCCGGTCAGGCGCGGGCGTTGCCGGTGGGTTGGGCGTTGCCGGCAAAGCGGGCAAGCGCACACGTCTACTGTGGCGCGGCCCGCGCCCGCGTCAACTGGCGGCAAAGCGCTTTGGTGCCGTCCAGCACCCGCGGCCCGGGACGGCTCATGGCGTCGGGTGGCAGTGTGTACAGATGATTTTCCCGCACCGCCTTCATGGCGCCGTACCGGCGCCATTCGGCCAGTGCATCGGCATGTCCGTCGGCACTGGTGACGATGGCGTCGGGATTGGCATTGACCACGCTCTCGATGCTCACCGTCGGGGCCAGCGGTGCCAGCGCTGCAAAGATGTTCACCCCGCCGCATAGCGTGATGGCTTGCGATACCAGGTGCGCGCCGTTGAGCGTCATCAGTGGCGCGCGCCAGATCTGGTAAAACACCGATACCGTGGGCAGGTCTTGATGGCTTGCCCGCAATGCCGCCAATCGCGCGCGAAAGGCCTGTGCCGCATCTGCGCCCACCTTGTCCGTGCCGGACAGATGCGCCAGCCGCTCCAGCGACGTCGCAATGGTCTCGAACTGGCGCGGTTCGCTTTCGAACACCACAAAACCCATTCTTCGCAATGTCGCCAGCTTGGCGGCAGGGTTGCCGCTGCCCCAGGCAACGATGAGGTCGGGTTTCATGGCTGCGATGCGTTCGAGGTCGAAACCGGCCGAACTTCCCAGGCCGGGAATCGTCCGCGCCGCGGCGGGATAGTCGCTGTAGTCGGTCACGCCGACGACGGCATTCCCCGCCCCGGCGGCAAACAGCAATTCCGTCGCATGCGGCGCCAGACTGACGATGCGCCGGGCGGGATGTGCGAGAACGATGGCATGGCCGCTGTCGTCCTGGACAGTGAGGGCGGCATCGGAATAGGGCTGTGCGACGGACGGATTGACTGCCGTTTTCGATGTTGGGGGCAGGGGCGCAGCTGGCTGCCTTGAATTCGGCGTTGCGCTCGGCGCTGCATTCGGCGCTGCAGCAACCGCAGCTGCGCTGCCCGGCATGGCAGCCAGGAACAAGACGGCTGCCATGGCGGCAAGGCGGCCGGCAACCTCAAGCATCGCGCCCTTCCTTGCCATGGCCGCCGCCGGCAGCGTCAAGTCAGACTTCCAGGTTGTCGATCAAACGGGTGGCGCCGAGCTTTGCCGCAGCCACCACCACCAGCGGTTGCGCCTGCGCGAGGTCGCCAGCCGAGGGCGGCTGCAGGTCGGCGCGCTTGCGAATCGCTATA
>JBPBPY010000279.1:0-4406 GCA_050954505.1 Janthinobacterium lividum | reverse complement strand
TGGAAAACACCAACACGCTGGGCTTGTTCAATGGCGAGCCGGCGGTCATCGTGCTCATCACCCGCCAGCCTGGCGCCAACGTCATCGAGGTGGTTGACGGCGTGCGCAAGCTGCTGCCGGAGCTGCAGGCGCAGTTGCCGCAGGATGTGCAATTGCGCGTGGCCTCCGACAGCACCAATTCCATTCGTGCATCGCTCAAGGAAATCGAAGTCACGCTGCTGATTTCCATCGTGCTGGTGGTGCTGGTGGTGAGTGCCTTCCTGCGCAATGCGCGCGCCACCATCATTCCGGCGGTGGCAACCGTGGTTTCGCTGCTGGGCACCTTTGGCGTCATGTACCTGTGCGGTTTTTCACTCAACAATCTGTCCCTCATGGCGCTGACGGTGGCCACCGGCTTCGTGGTCGATGACGCCATCGTGGTGCTGGAAAACACCAGCCGCCACATCGAGCAAGGCATGGGACGCATGCGCGCGGCCCTGCTGGGCGCGCGCGAGGTTGGCTTCACCGTGCTGTCGATCAGTCTGTCGCTGGTGGCGGTATTCATTCCGCTGCTGTTCATGGGAGGCCAGGTTGGCCGCCTGTTTCGGGAATTTGCCGTCACGCTGTCGGCGGCGGTGCTCATCTCGCTGGTGATCTCGCTGACCACCACACCGATGATGTGTGCCTGGCTGCTCAAGTCGCCCGACCATCAAAAGCCGCCTGGCCGGCTGGCGCGCTGGTTCGAGCGCAGCTTCGGGCGCGTGCAGCGCGGTTACGAAACCAGCCTTGACTGGGCCATTGCCAGCAAGGCACTGGTGATGCTGATTCTGCTGATCGTCGTTGGCATGAATGTGTACCTGTTCATCAAGGCGCCAAAGGGCTTTTTCCCGCAGCAGGATACCGGTCAGATCAATGGCGGCATGCGTGCCGACCAGAGCATTTCCTTCCAGGCCATGCAGGGCAAGCTCAAGCAGCTGGTCAACATCATTCGCCGCGACCCGGCGGTCGACACCGTGGTTGGCTTCACAGGCGGCGGACGCTCCGGTGGCGGCTTCATGTTCATCAACCTGAAACCGGTCGACCAGCGCAGCGATGGCGGCCAGGCCGTGATTGCGCGCCTGCGCCCACAGCTGGCGCAGGTGACGGGTGTGCGGCTGTTCCTCAATCCGGTGCAGGATTTGCGCATGGGCGGACGTTCCTCGAACTCGACCTACCAGTACACACTGAAAAGCGATAACCAGGCCGACCTCAAGGCATGGGCCACCAAGCTGGCCGATTCGATGAAGGCGCAGCCAGCCATTACCGACATCGATACCGACCAGGAAGAAAACGGCGTCGAGACCTTCGTCACGGTCGACCGCGACAGTGCCGCACGCCTGGGCTTGTCGGCGCGCGACGTCGACAATGCGCTGTACGACGGCTTTGGCCAGCGCCAGGTGGCAACCATCTATGGCGAGATCAACCAGTACCATGTGGTCATGGAGGTGGCGCCGCGCTATGCGCGCAGTCCGGAGTCGCTCAAGGATGTGCATGTGCCCGTCAAGGCCGCCAGCACCACGACGACAACCCTTGGCACCGGTCTTGCAGCCAGCACCGCGACGACAGCGGCAACCGCGACAACAACCACAACGGCCACGACGGCCACGACGGCCACTGCCGGCGGCACCGCCACGGCCACCACTGCATCGGCAGCCAGCACGGTGGTCAACCCGGCCTTGCGCGACCAGTCCAGCGGCTCGGCACTGAGCAACAGCGCCTCGACCATGGTGCCGCTGTCGGCATTTGCCCGCTTTGCCGAAAGTTCGACCGCCAGTTCGATCAGTCACCAGGACGGCGAGCTGGCCACCACCGTGTCGTTCAACCTCAACGAAGGCTATACCATCGATCAGGGTCAGGCGGCGGTGCGCCAGGCCGAAGCCGACATTGCCATGCCGATCAATGTGCGCGGCAGTTTCGAAGGCACGGCGCGCAGTGCGCAGGATTCGCAAAGCCAGCAGCCCTTGCTGATCCTGGCGGCGCTGGTGGTGATCTACATTGTGCTGGGCATCCTGTATGAAAGCCTGGTGCATCCGCTGACGGTGTTGTCGACGCTGCCGTCGGCCGGTGTCGGTGCGGTCATTGCGCTGCTGTTGTTCAAGATGGAGTTTTCCATCATTGCGCTGATCGGCGTGTTCCTGCTGATTGGCATCGTCAAGAAGAACGCCATCCTGATCATCGACTTTGCCCTTGAGGCCGAGCGCTCGCGCGGCCTGTCGGCGGTCGACGCCGTGCGGGAAGCCTGCGTGCTGCGCTTTCGGCCAATCCTGATGACCACGCTGGCGGCCATCCTCGGTGCCTTGCCACTGGCGATCGGATTTGGCGAAGGCGCGGAACTGCGCCGGCCGTTGGGCATTGCCATCATCGGCGGCCTGATTGCCAGCCAGCTGCTGACCTTGCTGACCACGCCGGTGGTGTACATCCTGCTCGACAAGCTGCGTCGCCGTGGTGCCGGCGAGAGCCATCTTGGCCGCAGCGCCGAGCCGGTTCGCCATGCTGCCGATGGCACTGCTTGATTTGCCCGATCTGCCTCCAACATTTTTCAAGAGTCCCGCCATGCCAAGCAATTTCCTGTTTTTCACTGCGCGTCCAACGAGCCGGCGCTGGCCGGCGCCGCGCTCTGGCTGGCGCCGCAGTCTGGCGGGCGCCGTGCAGAGTGCCGTCTGTACCATTGCCCTGGCCGGCTGCGCCATCGGTCCGAACTACCAGCGTCCCGATGCGCCGATGCAGCTTGCCTACAAGGAAGCCGAAGGCTGGTCAAAAGCTGCGCCAGCCGAAACGCTGGAGCGCGGCCCATGGTGGGAATTGTTTGGTGACCCGATGCTCAACGATCTGCTTGGCCAGGTCGAGATATCGAATCAGAACGTCGCCATAGCGGCGGCCAATTATGCCCAGGCCCGCGCACTGGTACGCGAGCAGCGCGCAGCGCTGTTTCCGGTGGTGAGCCTGGACGGCAGCGCCGACCGCTCCGGCGGCCGCGCCCGTGGTGCTGTCTCCAACAGCTACCAGGCCAGCATCGGCGCCAGCTGGGAGCCGGATGTCTGGGGCCGGCTGGGAAGGGCGGTTGCCGGTGCCGCAGCCAGTGCCCAGGCCAGTGCAGCCGACCTGGCGCTGGCGCGCCTGTCGGCGCAGGGTGAACTGGCGACCAATTATTTTGCCGCGCGCCAGACCGATACCCAGCAGCAGCTGCTGCAGCAAACCATTGTGGCCTACCAGCGCTCGCTGGAAATCACCCGGAACCGCTATGCCGCCGGCATCGCCACCAAGACCGATGTGCTGCAAGCGCAGACCACGCTGGCCAATGCCCAGGCCGAGGCACTCGGGCTGGCCAGCACCCGTGCCCAGTATGAGCATGCGATTGCCGTGCTGATCGGCCAGGCGCCCGGCAATTTCACCCTGGCACCGGCGCAATGGAATCCGCTGGTGCCAAGCATCCCGGCTGGCGTGCCGTCGACCCTGCTCGAACGCAGGCCCGACATCGCCGGCGCCGAGCGCCGGGTGGCGCTGGCCAATGAACAGATCGGCATCGCGCAGGCGGCCTACTATCCGAATTTTGGCCTGTCTGCTTCAGCGGGCAGCAGCGCCAGCCGGGTGGCCGACCTGTTCAACGCATCGAGCACCTTGTGGTCGTTCGGCCTGTCGGCGGCGCAAACCCTGTTCGATGCCGGCGCCACGCGCGAGCGGGTGGCAGGGGCGCGTGCCGAACATGAGGCGGCAGTGGCGCGCTACCGGCAAACCGTGCTGACGGCTTTCCAGGACGTGGAAAACCAGTTGTCCAGCGCCCAGGTGCTTGCACAGCAACAGCAGTACCGGCAACAGGCATCGGTTGCCGCCGATGAAGCCGAGCAGCAGGTCCTGAACCGCTACAAGGCCGGGCAGGTCAGTTATACCGATGTGGTAACCGCCCAGGCCACTGCGCTGTCGGCGCGGCGTGCATTGGTGCAGCTGCAGGCGGACCGCCAGACCACGGCGGTGGCATTGATCCAGTCGCTTGGCGGCGGCTGGCATGCCGAACAATGAATGAAATGATGCCGTGAATGATTCCATGGTTTGAATTTCTGCATCAACTAGTGAACGTAATTAAATTTCCCTTCCGGCTGTAATGGCCGATCACTAATCCAGAGAATGGTCCAAACAATTCCCTAATAACTTTAGGGAATTTTTCAAATAACGATTTAAATCCAGTTTGCCCTCGTGCCGCTTGACACGGGCAGTGGCGCAAACCTGGTTCCGCGCCTGGCCAATGCGTTCAAGAGCCTGCGCCGTAGAAACCCACGAAGCGAAAAACGCGACGATCGACGACAGTTTGGTGACGCTTGCAAACCCAGGGTGGGGCCCTGGGCGCAGGCGGCACCGAATTGGACCGCTCGCCTGCACTGGTCGCCACGGCG
>JBPBPY010000198.1:0-4441 GCA_050954505.1 Janthinobacterium lividum | reverse complement strand
ACGATTTTGCGTTTTACGCATGTCCCCGGCTTGCCGGCCATGAAGCGTTGCGGCCGTTCGTCCACGAGACTGTTTCCCTGTTCGTCTTCCAGCTGGTTTGCAACCTGGTTTTGCAAATCGGTTTCGATCAAATCGTGGTTTGTGCAAGTTGCAGCCACCGCGGCATATGGTTTTATCTCATGCGGATACAATCCAAATAACGTCCAGTTAAGTTTACGTTATTAACCATATTTCTTTATCGGGTAAATATTTCTGGACATTAAGAGAATAATCCAGAAATATTATGCGAGAAAGATATCGTAAAGAATTACATACCTTAAACACCAAATTCATGTCTTGAGAGTATAATTCTGGACATTATGAATATCAAACCGATGAGCAATGCAGCGATAGCGGAACTTGTGGGAAATCGATTGCAGGAATTACGTTTGAAAACCAACGTTGGCCAGGACGAGATTGCCCGAGAGGCGGGAATCAGCCGGCAGACACTTTATCAACTGCTCACGCATGGCAAGGGAACGCTGACCAATCTGATTGCCGTGCTGCGCACATTGGGTGAGCTGGACCGACTGTCCTCGCTGACAGCGCAAGTGCGCCCAAGTCCTCTTGCCATTGCCAGAATGGCGGGCAAAACCCGCACGCGCGCAACCGGTTCACGCGGGGTAGCAAAAGTATCTCGTTCTGCCGATGAGGATGAAACCAACGAGAACAAGAAGGACGTCAACTGGTGACTGTGACAGCACGCGTTCAGCTCTGGGACCAATTTGTTGGCGCCCTGATCTGGGATGAACAGAACGACATCGCCTTGTTCGAATACGATCCAGCCTTCGTCAAGTCCGGTCTGGAAATCGCGCCGATTCACATGCCGCTGCGCGCGGGTGTCACCTATGAATTCGGCGTTCTGTCCCGGGACACCTACAAGGGCTTGCCAGCCGTCCTGGCCGACTCGCTGCCGGACGATTTCGGCAATGCATTGATCAATGCCTGGCTCGCGCAGCAAGGCCGCGATCGTGCCACATTCTCTCCCGTCGAGCGATTGCTCTACATCGGCGCAAGGGGCATGGGTGCCCTTGAATACAAGCCTTCGATCAAAGCCACCAGCACAGTGTCCGAATCGATCCAGATCAGTGCGCTGGTTCAGCTGGCCAGCCAGGTCTTGTCAAACAGGGAAAGTCTTGCCGACCGACTGGGCCGGCTCGATCCTGCCATCGACGATGCGGCGCTGCAAAGGCTGATCCACGTCGGTACCAGTGCCGGCGGCGCCCGTGCCAAAGCGCTCATTGCCATGAACGACCAGGGTCAGATTCGATCGGGTCAAGTCAAGGCACCGAAAGACTTCAGTTACTGGCTGCTGAAATTCGACGTCGCAAAAAGCACAGCGCTGTTGGCCGATTCCCAGGGTTACGGCCGCATCGAATATGCCTATTCGTTGATGGCCCGAAAGGCCGGCATCACCATGGCGCAATGCCGGCTGCTGGAGGAGGGTGGTCGCGCCCATTTCATGACCAGACGATTCGATCGCGACAAGGACGGCGGCAAATTGCATATGCAAACCCTGTGTGCAATGGATCATGCAGATTTTGCCAAACCGGGCCAATACAGCTATGAAGAAGGTTTTGCCGTCTTGCGTCGCCTTTCCATGTCCAGAGAGGAAGCCACCGAATTCTACCGGCGCATGGTATTCAATGTCATCGCCAGAAACCAGGATAACCACACAAAAAACATTGCATTTCTGATGGATCAGAATGGCAAGTGGCGCCTTTCACCGGCCTATGATCTGTCCTGGTCCTACCTGCCGGGAAATTTCTGGGTCGATTCCCATCAAATGACAATCAATGGCAAACGCGACCAGTTCGATCAGGCGGATTTGCAAACCGTGGCTCTGCAGGTGAAGGGACTCAAGGCAGACCCGGTGATCGACCAGGTGATGGCGGCAGTAAAACGATGGCCGGACATCGCCAGCGCCGTCGGCGTCACGTCAAGCATGATCGACACCATCGCCAGGTCGCACAGACTCTACCTGGACGCGATTTGAAATCTGCTCCAGCACTGTCAATGCATGCTTGCCGGGTTTGTCGTCGCAATGAACGTTTTGGCCTTGAAGAAAGATGCTTGGCATCGCACCAAATAGTTATGGTCTGGAATTTCTTCCATCTCCACCGGTCCACGGCCGCCACAATAGCTTTTCTGGAATGCATCGACCGGCATTCCTTCCGGGTACGCTTCAGGAATGCTCGAAGCGGGATGGATTCCGACTTGCGCAACAAGATTCCGGTCGCTGGCAATCACGATCAATGCGAATATCAAAATTGCCACCACAATGGTCTTCCACGCCAGCAGGCGATTCCACTGTTCAATGAACTCGAGAAGGAACACCGACATTTGGCAAGTACTCAAGGTGGCAAAACGACAACTATACCATCATTGGTAACGCGAAATGCGCCTTGGCTGGACACTCGCCTAATTACTTACTCGGCTTGGAATAGGACCTCAAAGCAGGGAATGCTTAACCGGAATACTACCAACAAGCCAAACCCCGATTTCGCATTTTACATAATATAAATTATACGAAATTATTGATGCGTAATCATGTTCGCATTATTGAACTTGTCTTCGTTTGTTTCGCTTGGCTTGCTTCATTATTTACACTGTATCGCAATTCCCTCGGTTTTTTTGATCTCTTGCTTCATGGAGCTTTGCAAAAAGACCATCCCTTGATCGATCTTTTCATGCACAGTTCGCATCGCCTGGCGATTTCATTTCAAGAGCAGAACGTGGAGAATCCCGAAGGCACATTTCTCATCTATCATTCCCATTCGAATATTGGCCATGGAGCTCGAACAATGCACTTCATTCGTACCGCCATGCTGGACATCGCTTATCTGGAGTCAGGCCCATCCACTGGCAAACCGGTAATTTTGCTGCATGGTTTCCCGTATGACGTCCACGCCTACGATGTCGTTGCGGCGCACTTGTCCCAGGCTGGGATGCGCTGTCTGAGGCCTTGTCTGCGCGGATTTGGTGCTACGCGGTTCACCGATGCCGCCAGCCTGCGCTCGGGCCAGCAGGCAGCGCTGGGCGCCGATCTGCTGGCGTTCATGGATGCGCTGCAGATCGATCGTGCGCTGCTGGTGGGATACGACTGGGGCGGCCGTGCCGCATGCATCGTGGCCGCACTGTGGCCGCAGCGCGTTGAGGGCCTGGTCAGCTGCGGCACAGGATACAACATCCAGCATATTGCTTCGTCAGGCGAACCGGCCAATCCTGCAGCCGAACACCGGCTGTGGTATCAGTACTATCTGCATGGTGAACGTGGCCGTGCAGGCTTGCAAGCCAATCGTGATGCGTTTTGCCGCCTGCTTTGGACCATGTGGTCTCCTTCCTGGCCATTCACCGCGCAAGAGTTTGAACAAACAGCGGTATCGTTCGACAATGCCGATTTTGTCGATGTGGTCACGCATTCGTATCGACATCGATTTGGCCTGGCACCTGGCGATCCGCAATACCGCGACATCGAGGCCCGCCTCGCCCTGCAGCCAGCAATCAGCGTGCCAACGGCCGTGCTGGAAGGTAGCGACGACGGCGTTACGCCTCCTGAGCCGGACGGTCGATGGAAGAACCACTTCAAGGGTCCCCTCACCTGCCGGCGCATTGCCGGCGCTGGCCACAATCTGCCCCAGGAAGCGCCGTCTGCAGTCAGTTCGGCAGTCATTGGCCTGCTTTCTGCATGACGCCGAGAATCGCACAATCGCATAATCGCATGAGAAAAATTCCCCTGCATACCGCTTTCACGCTGATCGAACCCAGCCCTGTAGTGCTGATCACCACCACTGATGGCATGAAGGACAATATCATGACGTTGTCATGGATTTCCGTGGTCAACTATATCCCACAGTTCGTCATCACCACCGGCGCCTGGAACCACTCCTTCAAGGCGCTGCGCAAGACCAGGGAATGCGTGATTGCCATTCCCACAGTCGACATGCTCGACAAGGTGGTGGGCATTGGCACCTGCTCCGGGGCCGATACCGACAAGTTCCAGCGCTTTGGTCTCACCGCGCGCAAGGCAAGACATGTGGCTGCGCCGCGCATTGCCGAATGCCTGGCCAATATCGAATGCCGCGTGGTCGATGTCATCCGCAAACACGATTTGATGATCCTCGAAGGCGTCGCCGCCTATGTCGATACCACGTGCAAGGAACGCAGGACGCTGCATGCCGTGGGCGATGGCAGCTTTATTGTCGATGGCAAGCGTCTCGACCGTCGCAAGCAGATGATTTCCAGGCTGGCACCCGGCGTGTGATAACAGTGGTAATCGGCACGGACCCTGCGGACCTGGCGGACAAGCATCCCTGCACCGCGTCTGCAGCAGTGCTTGCGGGCATGCAGCCTGCAGGGGAATTTGTGCCGCCACGACTTGCCAGTTTGGCTCAACTGTCAA
>JBPBPY010000148.1:0-4462 GCA_050954505.1 Janthinobacterium lividum | reverse complement strand
CGAATTCGGCTGCACTTCGAGGATGCCGCCAGCGACGAAAACGAATACGTCATTGGCCTGGCCGGCCACCTTGATGCGCACTGCACCAGGACGGATGCGGGTGATCAGCGGCGTGTGCCGAGGGTAGATGCCCAGCTCGCCCGATTCGCCCGGCAAGGCCACGAACTCGGCCAGGCCGGAGAAAATCATCTCTTCGGCGGAGACCACGTCGACTTGCATTGTGTGTGCCATAGTAAAGCCTTATTTCAAGTCGATCAGTTGGCCAGCTTCTTGCCTTTTTCGATGGCTTCGTCGATCGTGCCCACCATGTAGAACGCTTGTTCCGGCAAGTGATCGAGTTCACCCGAGGCAATCATCTGGAAGCCCTTGATGGTGTCCTTGAGCGAAACGTACTTGCCTGGCGAACCGGTGAACACTTCAGCGACGTGGAACGGCTGCGACAGGAAACGCTGCATCTTGCGGGCACGAGCCACCAGCAGCTTGTCTTCCGGCGCCAGTTCATCCATGCCCAGAATGGCGATAATGTCGCGCAATTCCTTGTAGCGCTGCAGCGTGCCTTGCACAGCGCGCGCGGTGTCGTAGTGCTCCTGGCCGACCACGAGCGGGTCGAGCTGGCGCGAGGTCGAGTCCAGTGGATCGACCGCCGGGTAGATACCGAGCGAAGCGATGTCACGCGACAGAACCACGGTTGAATCCAGATGGGCAAACGTGGTTGCCGGCGATGGATCGGTCAAGTCATCGGCAGGAACGTAGACGGCCTGGATCGAGGTGATCGAACCGGTCTTGGTCGAGGTGATGCGCTCTTGCAGACGGCCCATTTCTTCGGCCAGCGTCGGCTGGTAACCCACGGCCGACGGCATACGGCCCAGCAGTGCCGAAACTTCGGTACCGGCCAGCGTGAAGCGATAGATGTTATCGACGAAGAACAGCACGTCGCGGCCTTCGTCACGGAAGCCTTCGGCAATCGTCAGACCGGTCAATGCCACGCGCAGACGGTTGCCTGGCGGTTCATTCATCTGGCCGTAGACCATGGCAACCTTGGAGTTTTCCGGGTTTTCCAGATCGACGACCTTGGCGTCCGCCATTTCGTGATAAAAGTCATTGCCTTCGCGGGTACGCTCACCCACGCCGGCAAACACGGACAAGCCGCTGTGCGCCTTGGCGATGTTGTTGATCAGTTCCATCATGTTGACGGTCTTGCCGACGCCGGCGCCGCCGAACAGGCCGACCTTGCCGCCCTTGGCGAACGGGCAGACCAGATCGATGACCTTGATGCCGGTTTCCAGCAAGTCTTGCGATGGCGACAGGTCGTCATACACAGGCGCCTTGCGGTGGATCGAGGCCGTCTTTTCATGGCTGACCGGACCGCATTCATCGATCGGGTTGCCCAGCACGTCCATGATGCGGCCCAGGGTCGCTTTACCGACTGGCACCATGATCGGGTTGCCGGTGTTCTGGATCGTCATGCCGCGGCGCAGGCCGTCGGAGGTACCCAGCGCAATCGTGCGCACAATGCCATCGCCCAGCTGTTGCTGCACTTCCAGCGTCAACTCGGAGCCTTCCATCTTCAGGGCATCGTAAATCTTGGGCATTGCATTGCGTGGGAATTCAACGTCAACCACTGCGCCGATACACTGAACGATTTTGCCATCAGCCATGTTCGTTCCTTCAATATAAAAATTTAAATTCTTTTCAATTAAACCGCAGCCGCACCGGCAACGATCTCGGACAATTCTTTGGTGATTGCAGCCTGGCGCGTCTTGTTGTAGATCAGTTTCAATTCACCGATCACACTGCCCGCGTTATCCGACGCCGCCTTCATTGCCACCATGCGCGCCGACTGTTCCGACGCCAGGTTTTCCGCCACAGCCTGGTAAATCAGCGCCTCGACATAACGCACCAGCAATTCATCGATGACAGCCTGGGCGTCCGGCTCATAGATGTAGTCCCAGGCATGCGCGCCCATTGGACCGGCTGCGCTGTTCTCGGTTGCCAGGCGGTCTGCCGTCAGCGGCAGCAGCTGCTCGAGCATCGGCTCCTGCTTCATCGTGTTGATGAAGCGGGTGTACACCAGGTACACCGCGTCGAGATGGCCTTCCTGGTAGGCGTCAAGCAATACCTTGACCGGGCCGATCAGCTTGTCGAGATGCGGCGTGTCGCCGATCTGCACCGCATGCGCAACCACCTTGGCGCCGATGCGGTTGAGAAAACCAAAACCCTTGTTACCAATGGCCACGGCTTCCACCGTCTTGCCCTGGCCTTCGATTTCGCGCAGCTTGGACGTCATCAGGCGCAGCGAATTGGTGTTCATGCCGCCGCACAGGCCCTTGTCGGTCGTGACGATGATGATGCCCACTTTTTTCGCGCCGTCCGGACGCATCAGGAACGGATGCGTGTATTCCGGATTGGCTTGCGCCAGGTTGGCCGTGATGGTGCGGATCTTCTCGCTGTACGGACGCGCGGCCCGCATGCGCTCCTGCGCCTTGCGCATTTTCGATGCGGCGACCATTTCCATCGCCTTGGTGATCTTCTTCGTATTTTCTACGCTCTTGATCTTGCCACGTATCTCTTTGCCTACAGCCATGAGTCCTTACTCCTTCTTAGCCTGCTGATCGGTACGCGGCCGATTTCTTGAAATCGGCGATTGCGGCGGCAAGGGCGGCTTCGCCTTCCTTGTCGAGCTGCTTGCTGTCTTCGATCTTCTTCAACAGCGCAGCCTGGCTGGCCTTCATGTAGCCGTGCAGACCGGCTTCGAACGCCAGGATCTTCTTGACGTCGATGTCGTCCATGTAGCCCTTGTTGACGGCAAACAGCGAGCAGGCCATCAGCGAGATCGGCAGCGGTGAATACTGCGCCTGCTTGAGCAGTTCGGTCACGCGGGCACCGCGCTCGAGCTGCTTGCGGGTCGATTCATCGAGGTCGGATGCAAACTGGGCAAATGCCGCCAGTTCACGGTACTGCGCCAGATCGGTACGGATACCGCCGGAGAGGTTCTTGATGACCTTGGTCTGGGCTGCACCACCGACGCGCGAAACCGAAATACCGGCGTTGATCGCAGGACGGATACCGGCGTTGAACAGCGAGGTTTCCAGGAAGATCTGGCCGTCGGTGATCGAGATCACGTTGGTTGGCACGAATGCCGAGACGTCGCCTGCTTGCGTTTCGATGATCGGCAAAGCGGTCAGCGAACCGGTCTTGCCGGTGACTTCGCCATTGGTGAAGGCCGAGACGTAGTCGGCGTTCACGCGTGCTGCGCGTTCGAGCAGGCGGCTGTGCAGGTAGAACACGTCGCCAGGATAGGCTTCACGGCCTGGTGGACGGCGCAGCAGCAGCGACACTTGACGGTAAGCCACGGCTTGCTTGGACAGATCGTCATACACGATCAATGCATCCATGCCGCGGTCGCGGAAGTATTCACCCATGGCGCAACCGGAGTAGGCCGAGACGTATTGCATGGCAGCCGATTCCGACGCGGTTGCTGCAACCACGATGGTGTATTCCATGGCGCCGTGCTGTTCCAGCGAACGCACGATGTTCTTGACGGTCGAGGCTTTCTGGCCGATCGCAACATAGATACAGGCCATGTTCTGGCCCTTCTGGTTGATGATGGCGTCGATTGCCACAGCCGACTTGCCGGTCTGGCGGTCACCAATGATCAGCTCGCGCTGGCCGCGGCCGATAGGCACCATGGCGTCGATCGACTTCAAGCCGGTCTGCATTGGCTGCGAAACCGATTCACGGGCGATCACGCCTGGCGCGATCTTTTCGATCGGCGCCGACAATTGCGCATTGATCGGACCCTTGCCATCGATAGGCTGGCCCAGCGCGTTGACAACGCGGCCAAGCAGTTCAGGACCGATGGGCACTTCCAGGATGCGGCCGGTGGTCTTGACCGTGTCGCCTTCGGAAATGTGTTCGTATTCACCCAGGATCACGGAACCGACCGAGTCGCGCTCGAGGTTCAGCGCCAGACCGAAGGTGTTGCCCGGGAATTCCAGCATCTCGCCTTGCATGACGTCCGACAGGCCGTGGATGCGGCAGATACCGTCGGAGACGGAAATGACCGTACCCTGATTGCGAACCTCGGCGGCATCGCCAAGTCCCTGGATCCGGCTCTTGATCAGTTCACTGATTTCGGATGGATTGAGCTGCATGTTAACTCCTAAAATTATTTCTCTGCTTACGCTAAGGGATCTGGGGCGCGTGCGCCGGGGATCGGTTCCGTCCGGTGGGCTTGTTCTCTGCTGCGTGCTGCTGCTGCGTGCTGCTGCTACGGGCTGCTGCTGCGTGCTGCATGTTACCTGCTGCCTGCTGCCTGCCATCTGCCGCGCGCGAAAAACGCGCCGCGGCTTATGCCGTCAGCGCGACCTGCATCTGTTGCAGCCGGGCGCGCACCGAGGTGTCGAAGACTTCATCGCCGATGACCACGCGCACGCCGCCAATGAGGCTGTCGTCCACGGTC
>JBPBPY010000076.1:0-4476 GCA_050954505.1 Janthinobacterium lividum | reverse complement strand
GAATAATCATCGTCGACAGTATCGAAGTCAGCGCCATGCTTGAGCAGCAGGCGCATCGGTTCCACATGGTTGCGCTGGGCCGCATGGCAGAGCGCCGTATAGCGATCGATATCGGCGAGATCGACCGGGGCACCGGCGTCGAGCAGGGCTTTCATGGCGCCGGCATGGTTGAACTTGGCTGCATAGATCAATGCACTGTGCCCATGAATGTCGCAGCGGTCCAATGCCGGACGGGCCAGCAGGATGACCCGCACGGCTTCGGTGTGGCCAAACTCGGCAGCGCCCATCAAGGCATCAAACCCGGTTTCATTGACTGCATCGAAGTCGGCGCCATGTTCGAGCAGAATGCGCAGGGTCGCATTGCGGCCTTTTTCGGCAGCGAACATGGCAGCGGTATTGCCCCAATGATCGACTGCATCCACGGAGCAGCCCCGTGCCAGCAACAGACGCAGGATTTCGACATGGCCATTTTCGGCTGCCATCATGACACTGTTGTAGCCATTGCGCTCGGCGACCTGCAGATCGGCATGCAGGGCAATGATTGCCCGCAAGGTTTGCAGATGACCATTCTGGATTGCGAACATGGCCAGGGTCGTGCCATCGGAATTGCCGCGATCGATGTCCACGCCGGCCTTGACCAGTTGCTGCAGGATGGCGGTGTGGCCGTTGGCTGCCGCAAGCATGGCCGCCGACATGCCATGGACATTGACGGCATCGACGTTGGCACCGGCCTTGATCAACTGTGCAAGCACCGCGCAGTTGCCGTTTTTTGCCGCCATCATCAGCGCGGTGACGCCGTCACTGTCGCAGCCATTGATGTCGGCGCCGCCATCGATCATCCGCGCTGTTGCAGCGGTCTTGTCGAAGGTGGCCGCCAGCAGCAGCGCCGGCACGATCTGATCGTGCGTCAAGCGCTGTTGCAGGAACAGTGTTACATGGGCGTCAAGCCAGTGGTCGGGAATGTTGGTCAGGTTTTCGCGTTGCCATTCACCGAGCACATGTTCGACGTGCGCTTGCAGCAGGTTACCGTAGACATAGGGCGCCAGTGCAGCCTGGTCGAGATCGGCCAGGATCGTTGACAAGGGAATGCGCATCAACTCGGCGGCGCCAAGTTCCAGGCCCTGGTCTTCATGAAAGCGCCACAGCAGCGAGCCCAGCTGCATGATGGTACCGCGGCCTTCGCCAGAGGCGCGCAGTTCGACGGTGTCGGCGAAGTCGACGATGCCTTTTTTCTTCAGTGTGCCCATGATGTGCTGGGCGCCGAGGGTGTCTTGCCGGGCCAGGCGATATGCATAGGGTTCTGCTGCCGGCAGCAGGTAGTTTGCGGTCGGCATGTCTTCAAATTCCTTGTTCAGCGCGGTGCGCTTCAACAGTTCGATGCTCTCGAAGGCGTTCATCAACGCGTCGCCTTCGAGGGTGCCATGCAGTGCTACAGGCTGTTCCTCTCTCAAACGGCTGGCGTACTTGCCGCTCAGATCACGAGCCAGGGCGGAGGGCATGAGTTTTTGCAATACCAGCTCGACGCAGGTTTTGATCAGCGCCGGCGTCAGCTCAGCCTGTGCCATCGACATATTGGGATCGACCGCTTTTCCGACACCGAGCTGTTCCGGCATGTGGTTGAAATAACAATTTACATAATGCAGTTCATCGGCCGGCCGGCAACCATGATGATGGTTCTTCACATGCAGGGTGATCAAATTCCTGATCATCTGCAATTTCACCAGATAGGCGGCGCCCTTGATGCCTGCCGTGCTGTACTTCAGCGTGGTGATTTCGTCGCCCAGCACGGTCAGGAAGCCGCCGGGGCAGACCTCGAACTGAGGCGCCATTTTCATGATGGCATTGAGCCTGATTTTGAGCGGGATCTTTTCCTGAGCCAGCAGCGCATCGAGTTCATGGAACATTTGCTTGCCCAAGCCAAACACCACCTCCTTGTGTGCCGAAAAGAAGTCATACCTGGTATCGGTCAAATGGCGTTTCAAAACGGCCAGGTGCTTGCGAATGCCCTCCACGGTCGAAGGCAGCAGGGGCGGGGTAATGCCGCCGGCATGGTTTGCCGCAAAGTCGGCCATGCGGTCGACCAAGGCAGCGTATTCCGCCAGGCATGTGGCAAAGTCCGGCGTGGCCATGAATGCCATCATGCTGCCGTATTTTCCATTGGAAAACAGCACATGCTGCGCCGGTGCCTGCGGCAGCGTTGGCGCGACTGGCAAAGGAAGCAGATTCCGGTTGGTGAAGACAGGTCGAATGTACATGGACAAGGCGCTGCTGCCAATGAGCGTAGTTCGTGTGTGGTGCAGTGTACGGTTTAGTTCCATTGCATAAAGACAACTTATTCACTCTCCCTGGTTACCGTATCGATTCAAGCTGGTTTGACTCCCGTAACGAAGTGCATCAATGCTGGACGAAGCGATACTGGCGATCAACACCCGGGCTGCTCAATAGCGTAGTTTACGAAAAGCAACAGTGATATCTTTATCTCTCATTTTTTGTCAAAACATAAATCAATTGCCAATTTCGCTGAATTTGTTTCGTATATGAAACAATGATTGAAATATGGCTTTCGAATTCGGACTTTCGTGTCGATTTTGATATATTTCTTTTGAGCATATACATATATGGTGCATTGGTTCACTGGCAAAACAAATGCGATGGCAAGGACGTGATCGTGATGACAACGAGCCAGCGTCGTGCGGCAGCTTGATCTTGTGATCAGAATAAAGCCGTAAAAAAGCCTGCAAATTCAGTCTTAGTTCAGACAAAATAAGGCAAAAAAGCGGGGACATCGGGACACTACATGAAGCGACCAACATTGAGCGAAGCGCCTGAACATGATGATGATGCGCCTGACTCTTCCGACCGCTACCAGGTGCCTGGGCTGGAACGCGGACTACGGCTGCTGGCGGAGTTCGACCGCAAGGACCGCTGCCTGTCGGCGCCCGAACTGGCCCGGCGGCTCAAGATTCCGCGATCCACGGTGTTTCGGCTGTTGAGCACGCTGGAGCGCCTGGGATTTGTCGTGCGCAGCGAAAGCGGCCGCGACTACCGCCTCGGCATGGCCGTGCTGCGTCTCGGGTTTGAATACCTGTCCTCGATCGAACTGCCCGATCTGGGGCGGCCGTTGCTGGAGCGGCTGCGTGATGAAATCAACTACCCATGCAACCTGGTAGTGCGCGATCAGCGCGAAGTGGTGTATGTCGCCAAGGCGGGCGGGCGCGGAGGATTCATCAGTTCGGTCAACGTCGGCATGCGCTTGCCAGCGCACGCCACTGTCCTCGGCCGTGTGCTGCTCCAGGATCTCTCGCTGCAAAAAATCCGTGACCTGTACCCCGAAGAGCATCTGGAAATTTTTTCCAGCCATACGCCGAAAACCGCTCTGGAGCTGTTCAACCTGGTGCAGGATGACCGGCGCCGCGGCTATGTCCAGCACGAAGGTTTTTTCGAGGCCAGCATTTCGTCGGTTGGCGCACCGGTGCGCGACCAGAGCGGTACCCTGGTCGCCGCATTGGGTGCCAACATCCCGACACCGCACATCGACCCTTCCGAACTGCATGCCATCATCAGGCGCGTGCGGGAAACGGCCGAAGAACTGTCGCGGCTGCTCGGCAATGCACCCGAGCGCAACGAGCGCAATGTGGTCAATCTCTGGCAGCGGTGAGCGCTGCGATCGACCCAGGCCCATGCCACATTGATTGCAACCCGCTCAGGACAGCGTGATGACGTGGGCGTTCAAGCCATGGGGATGCGAAGTATCCTCCGGCCCTTTGGTGCGCGTCACCTTTTCCAGCTTGGGCAAAAGCATGTCGATCTCGTGTGGATGGAACTCGGGCAGCGGCGCAATCAGGAACACGCGTCTGGTGCCATTCAAGACCAGCGGCGGTATGGCGATTTCCACCGTGCCATGTTCCTTGTGGGTGAAGATCAGGGCGTCGTCGTCATCGAATTTTGGCACCGGTCCGGGTTTTTCATAGATGGCTACCGGCTGCATGCGGTAGTCCGGTTCGCCATCGGTTTGCTCCAGCTGGGTATACATTGCCTTGAGCGCGTAATTGATGCCCAGGCTGGCATTGTCGGTCAGGTACAGGCCCGGTCCGTCCTGGGAATAGGGCCGGCCCTCGAACTCCCAGTTCTTTCCGGAGAGGTCGACATTGAAACCTTCGGTGAGCATTTTCTCGACATTGGCTGCCGTACTGTAGTGGCAGCCAAGGAATTTCGCATCCTTCAGGTCTGGAAACCACTGCAGGTGAACGTCGATGAAATTGTCATAGACTTCTTCCATCGACGCATTGTTGCGCGGCGGTGTGAGCATCACGGCCAACTCCCTGGTCTGCTGTGCCGGCAGTGCCGGCGTCGCCACTGTCGCACGCCGGTTGCTGCTCCAGGTGCGCTGCGATGATGCCGGTGCCGCCATCGACTGCACCGAGGCAGCGGTATTGGCGCTGCGCGCATTGTGTGAAAACGACCGGTGGCCGGGAT
>JBPBPY010000363.1:0-4484 GCA_050954505.1 Janthinobacterium lividum | reverse complement strand
GCCTGGCCATTGTGAGAAGCAAATCGTGGATTTGTGGAAGTAGATTGGTAGTTGGGGAAGTTGCTTGACATTGATGGTGCCGATTGAGCCGACCATTCAGCTGGCTCAATTGTCGCAGTAACCATCCGGGCAGGGGTACTTTCAGTCCCCTGCCATTTTTTACGCTGCGTTTTTTACCCTCGACCACGGTGCAGCAATGAAGCCTTGCAAATCCGATGCTGTTGCTGGCTGCTTCTTTTTGTGTTTTCCGTTTTTTTTATTACCTCTGTTTGTCAGCGTCTGGGCAGCGGTCTGCGTTTTTTTCCCGGCAGCGGTTGCGTCTGCGTGGCCGAAATACATCGAGATCACCATAAAAGCCAGCATCCTGATCTGGCCACCAGCCAGACAATCCCAGCACAGGTAGCGGTGTGAAATCGAGCGAGGTCAAGCTCTCATCAAGCTGTGTTTCCACCATCAGGTCAAGGCAGGCAAGTTTTCCGTCATGATCGCTGCGCCAATAGGCATGATCCGCTGGAATGACAATCACCCATGCATGAGCAGTGATCGACTTGTAAGGATGAACCAGCTTTTCCATCAAGGCATGGCCAAACAGCCAGGTGTTCGAGGACTGCTGGAATTGCGCACGCTGGTCGACAAACAGGGTTTGCCAGGCATGCTCACGCAGCAAGGCAAGCCATGACAGATCGTCGACGACCACCAGCGCCGCATTTTCATCAAACAATGTGGCAGCATCGCGCAACTTCCCTCGTACCGCGCTGCCGGTCTTTTCAATTGCTGCGGATTGCAAGGCATTCAAGCGTGCCTTGATGCCGGGAAAAGTCAGCCATACCAAAGCGTTGAAAAAATCATGGAGATTCAGGCGTGTCGGCACTTTGCCGTAACAACTGATGAATGTTTCATAGGCAAGGTTGGCCGGCAAGTCAGACTGGTCGACAAAACACAGCGGCAAGCTGCGGTGATTCTTCAGCTGCAACTGACTCGCCCTGGCATTCAAGGCGCACAACCAGCTCGCACTGCCGGCACAGAACCTGCCAGTGTTCGCGATGGACGCAAACCAGGGCCGGGCCCAGTCAATGTCCTTGAAGAGCGAATTCAGAAGGTCCTCAAACCATCGTCCAGGCAATTGATTCACCGGCATTCAAGGGCACGACCGTGCTCTCGCCCATGGGCAATTCAGCAGGCATGGTCCAGCTGCTGCGCTTGAGCGACACCTTACCTTGATTACGCGGCAAACCATAGAATTGCGGCCCGTTGAAACTGGCGAACGCTTCGAGCTTGTCGAGTGCGTTGACCTGGTCAAATGCCTGGGCATACAGTTCCAGCGCATGCAATGCGGTGTAACAACCGGCGCAACCGCAAGCGGCTTCCTTGGCGCCGCGTGCATGCGGGGCCGAATCGCTGCCGAGAAAAAACCTGCTGCTGCCCGAGGTGGCCGCTTCCATCAGCGCCAGCCTGTGGGTTTCCCGTTTGAGTACCGGCAGGCAGTAATAATGAGGCCGGATGCCGCCCTTGAAAATGTCGTTACGGTTGTAGAGCAGATGATGCGCCGTGATCGTGGCCGCAATCGGACCATCGGCATCGCGGACATACTGCGTTGCCTGGCTGGTGGTGACATGTTCGAAAACCACTTTCAATTCCGGCATCTTGCGCCGCAGCGGTTCCAGCACGCGGTCGATGAACACGGCTTCGCGGTCGAACAGATCGATGGCCGGGTCGGTGACTTCACCATGGACAAGCAATGGCAATCCAGCCTTTTGCATTGCTTCAAGCGTTTTCAGGCACTTGTTCAAGTCAGTTACGCCAGCAGCGGAATTGGTGGTGGCGCCAGCCGGATAAAGTTTCAGTGCATGGACCAGGCCACTCTCCTTGGCACGGACGATTTCTTCGGGTGGCGTATTGTCGGTCAGATACAAGGTCATCAGTGGCTCGAAGGCCATACCCTGTGGCAGCACTGCCAGAATACGATCGCGGTATTCCAGCGCCAGTGTGGTGGTCGTGACCGGCTGCTTGAGGTTCGGCATGACGATGGCACGGGCAAACTGGCGCGCCGTATGAGGCAGCACATCACGCAGCGTGGTGCCGTCGCGCAAGTGCAGGTGCCAGTCGTCTGGACGGGTGATGGTCAGACTGTCGATGGCGTTCCGGGACGCCTCTGGTGCCGAGGTGGGGGTTGTTGTATGCATGGAAATTCCGGCAGGTTGATGGCCACGGTGAAGAACAACGCAATTTTACCGGAAGCCAGAGATGAAAAAAGCCGCATCAGGCTTGCACCGATGCGGCTCCTTTGTTGCCAGCTGGCGAAAATCAGTGAATGATCTTGGCCAGGAAGTCACGCGCACGTTCCGAGCGCTGGGTATTGAAGAACTCGTCCTTGGTGCAGTCTTCGACGATCAAGCCCTTGTCCATGAAGATGACGCGGTTGGCAACCTTCTTGGCGAAACCCATTTCATGGGTCACGACCATCATCGTCATGCCTTCTTGCGCCAGGCCGACCATGACATCGAGCACTTCATTGATCATCTCCGGATCAAGTGCCGAAGTCGGTTCATCGAACAGCATGGCGATCGGGTCCATCGACAATGCGCGGGCAATTGCCACACGCTGTTGCTGGCCACCCGACAGTTGACCAGGGAATTTGTCCTTCTGGGCAATCAGGCCGACGCGGTCGAGATACTTCAAGCCACGTTCGGCGGCCTCATCCTTGCTGCGGCCGAGCACCTTCACCTGGCCGATGGTCAGGTTTTCACGGATCGACAGATGCGGGAACAGTTCGAAGTTCTGGAACACCATGCCAATGCGGGCGCGCAGCGCCGACAGATTGGTTTTTGGTGCACCAACCGAGACGCCATCAACCAGGATCTCGCCCTTTTGAAACGGCTCCAAACCATTGACGGTCTTGATCAGGGTCGACTTGCCCGAGCCCGACGGTCCACAGACCACCACCACGTCGCCCTTGGCAACGGAAGTGCTGCAATCGGTCAGAACCTGGAACTGGCCATACCATTTATTAACGTTTTTTAAATCGATCATGTCTATCCTCAGCGAATGATGGCAATGCGTTTTTGCAGACGCTTGACCAGGAAGGAAAGCGTGAAGCAGATAATGAAGTAAATAATTGCCACGAACAGGTACATTTCCACAATGCGGCTATCGCGCTGGGCAATCTTGACGGCGGCGCCGACGAAGTCGGTCACGTTGAGCAGCGATACCAGCGAAACGTCCTGGAACAGCACAATGGTTTGCGTCAGCAGGATTGGCAGCATGTTGCGCAACGCCTGCGGCAGGATCACGTAGCGCATCGACTGCATGTAGGTCAGACCCAAGGCGGAACCCGCGCCAACCTGGCCCTTCGAAATGCTCTGGATACCCGCCCGCATGATTTCACAGAAATAAGCCGACTCGAACATGATGAAGGTGATGTACGCCGAACGGTCCGCACCCATGGTGATCGGACGCTCCGAGCCGGTCACCATTTGCAGGATGATTGGCAGCAGGAAATAAAACCAGAACAGCACCAGCAGCAGCGGAATCGAGCGCATCAAATTGACGTACGCCGAAGCAACCGTCGACAGAAGGCGATTCGAGGACAATCGGGCCATGGCCAGGAAGGTACCAAAAATGGTTCCGCCGATCGCAGCAATGATGGTCAGTTGTACAGTGTATTGCAAACCGGTGAGCAGGTACGGCCATGTGCGCCGGACTACATCAAAATCCAAATCGCCCATCATTTACCCCCTGCGATATAACCAGGTACGGCAACGCGCTTTTCAATGAATGCCATGACGCGGTTCGCGGTCATTGCAATCACAACGTAAATCACGGTGGCTGCACCAAATGCTTCGAAATAGCGGAACGTCATTTCACCCATCTCACGTGTACGGAAGAACAATTCAACCAGGCCGATCGAATAAGCAACCGCAGTATTCTTAATCAAGTTCATTACTTCAGATGTCAGTGGCGGAATGATGATCCGGTATGCCATCGGCAGCAGTACAAAGCGATAAGTTTGTACTTGCGTCAATCCCAGTGCATAACCGGCATTGCGCTGACCGCGGGGCAAGGACTGGATGCCTGAGCGCACTTGCTCGGCAATCCGCGAAGAGGTGAACAATCCCAGGCAAACGATTGCCGTGATGAATTGATGCTCGGTTGGATCGAGCGTGATGACCCAGGACTTGACAGCGGGAACCAGGCCCGGCACGACGAAGTACCAAACGAAGAATTGCACGATCAGCGGCACGTTGCGGAAAATTTCCACATACGCATTGCCGATTCTGGTCATCCAGTTCTTGTCGGTTGTACGACCAACGCCAACGACCGAGCCGATGAAGAACGCGATGATCCAGGCAAAAAATGCCGTGGACAACGTCCAGCCCAGTCCTGACAACAGCATGTAACCCCAGGAGTGTTCCCCATCAGGTACCTGCTCTAGAAAAATTCCCAAACTCATTTCCGTCTCCATAGTGCGTAAAGATCAAACCGGA
>JBPBPY010000163.1:0-4506 GCA_050954505.1 Janthinobacterium lividum | reverse complement strand
ATGACAGTGCAGCTGCATGTTGCGCCGGTACGCGCACCTGGCCATGCGCGCTGAATTGCCTGCCGCTCGCGCCTGTACATGGGCGAAAATCCACGGCATGCTCAGGCAGGGGTGATCTCGATGGACGATTATGAAATCATTGATCCGGTGTTTCGATCGTATGTCTTGAAGAATGCGTCGCTGGAATTGCTGGCATCAGGCTTTCGCTGGCTGGAGGGTCCGGTATGGTTTGGCGACCAGCAAACCCTGTTGTTTTCCGACTTGCCCAATGACCGCGTGATGCGCTGGAACGAGTCTTCCGGTGCCAGCGTATTTCGCCAGCCGTCGGCGTTTGCCAACGGCCACGCGCGCGACCGCCAGGGTCGCCTGATCAGTTGTTCCCATCGGCAGCGCAATATCACCCGCACCGAGCTCGATGGCAGCATCACCGTGCTGGCCGATCACTATCTGGGCAAGCGTCTGAACTCACCCAACGACGTGGTGGTGAAAAGCGATGGTTCGATCTGGTTCACCGATCCGCCTTACGGCATCGAAACCGACTATGAGGGCGGCAAACAGGAACAGGAGTTGCCGGCGCGGCTGTATCGGCTGTCGCCGGATGGTTCAACGCTCGATGTCATGTGCGAACAATTGCCGGGACCGAATGGCTTGTGTTTTTCGCCCGATGAGACGCGCCTGTACGTCAGCGAAACCGGTCTGAAATTCGATGCCGATCCGGCGTGTTACATCGCGGTACTCGAGATGGCGGACGATGGCAAGTCATGCGGCGCGCCGGGATTTTTTCACCAGGTCGAGCCTGGCAATGCAGATGGCCTGCGCGCCGACCAGGACGGCAACCTGTGGGCCAGCGCGGCAGATGGCGTGCATTGCATCTCCCCTGCCGGCAAACTGCTGGGCAAGATCAAGGTGCCATTTCCGGTGTCCAACCTGGCCTTCGGCGGACCGCAGCTCAGTCGCCTGTTCATTTGCGCCTCGCACAGCCTGTTTGCCATCCATGTCAATCAGCGCGGCCTGCGGCTGGTGTAGACACATGACCGATCCCGCAACCCCAGTCACACCCTCTTACCGGATTGCGGCCATCAGCAGGAATGTCGCCAACCTGGCGCGCGCCATCCGGTTCTACTGCGAACGGCTGGGATTTCAGCCCGCTGGTCCGGTCCATGCAATCGAGGAGCGCTACAGAAAACTGTTGCGCCTGGATTTTCAGCCGGTGATGGCCGTGCATCTCAGGCTGGGATCTCGGCATATTGAATTGGTGGAAGTGGGGACGGCAGGCAAACCCGTCAGCATCTCCGGGAACAGGGTGCCATTGACGTTTCAGCATTTCGCCCTGCTTTGTTGCGATATCGATGCGGCGTGCCAGCGGCTGTTTGCTGCCGATGACGCGCCGCATGCCACGGCAATCTCGAGAACCGAGCCTGGTGGTGATTTACCTTCAGCAGCAAGCAGTGCGAAAGGGTGTTCGCCAGCGCAGCACATGCAAGCAGTGCAGCTGCCGGCCGCCAGTGGCGGCGCACGGGCATTCAAGTTTCGCGACCCGGATGGCCACCCGCTGGAGTTCATCGAGTTGCCCGCTCATGCCGAATGCACTGGCGGCGTAGACAGAAGCATTGCATCAGCCATCGATCACAGTGCCATCGCGGTGGCCAATGCCGATGCCAGCATCGAATTCTACCGGCGCCAATTCGGCTTCGAAGTCGCCGCGCGGCAGCGAAATCTTGGCGCCGAGCAGGCGCAACTCGACGGTTTGATACAGGATCGTGCAGAAGTCGACGTGGTGGCGCTGCACGCCAAGGCCAGCAAACCTCATCTGGAGCTGCTGGACTACCTTTACCCACGCTGCGCTGCTGCGACAACCGACTCTTCGCCAACAGACATTGCCAGCGACAGGCTGGTGTTGCGCAAAATGGCAAACCCCACGCTTTCCCCGGATAGCGTGGCCGGCCCGCAGTCAGCGGCGCTGCCAGCAGGCACCAGCTTGCACCCCGCAGGCGAGAGGCAAGCCGCAGCCGAGATGCAGCTGATTCAGGATCCCGATGGCCATTGGCTCCTGGTACTGGATTGAAGTCCAGCGCCCGGCGCCGAGGCCGGGGTCGTTTTGCCAGCGTCAGCCGCCAGTGGCAAAGCCGGGATACAAGGTCATGCCACCGTCGACGAACAAGGTCGTGCCGGTCACATAATCCGAGGCATCGGAGGCCAGCCAGGTCGCCGCCCTGGCGATATCGTCCGGCTCACCGATACGGCCGTAGGGGACCAGCTGCATCAATGCTGCATATGCTTCTGGCGTGCTCCATGCTTCCTTGTTGATCGGCGTGCGGATCGCGCCAGGCCCGATGCTGTTGACGCGGATGCGCAGCGGCGCGACTTCCTGGGCCAGGCTTTGCATCATCATGTGGATGCCGCCCTTGGAAGCGGCATAGTTGGCATGTCCTGCCCATGGAATGACCTGGTGCACGGAACTCATGCAGACAATCTTGCCCAGGGCGCACGAGAGTGCAGGATCGGCACCGCGGCGCTTGAACTCCTTGACCGCTTCGCGTGCACAGAGGAATTGGCCGGTCAGGTTGATGCCAATGACCGTATTCCACTGTTCCAGCGTCATCTGGTCGAAGGCCGCATCGCGCTGCAAACCCGCGTTGGTGACCACCACATGCAGCGTGCCAAACGCGGCCTTGGCAGCGGCATACATTGCCAGTACATCGTCTTCCTTGCTGACGTCGGCCTTGACGACGATCGCCCGGCGGCCCATGGCTTCGATTTCATGGGCCACTTCTTCGGCGCCTGCCTGGTCATGCGAATAATTCACCACCACATTGGCCCCGGCGCGGGCCAGGCCCAACGCCACCGCTCGCCCGATGCCGGAACTCGAGCCTGTCACCATAGCGGGCTGGTCCAGCAACACTGGGTAGTCAGTCACCTTCGGGCTGTTTTGACCATTGGTGCCAGGCACGCCCGGCTGGGCTGAAGATTGTGGCGCGGCATTGCCGGAACCCGGCAGCGCATTGGGCGTATGCTGGGGCGGCGCGACCTGGCCGGTGAGTTGCGAGGCTGGCTGCTGCAAGGCGGTGTCCGGCGAGGATGGCAGCACTGCGCCCGATTCCGATGGCGGCAGTGGCAGATTGGCTTGAGTGTATTCCATGATGCTCCCTGAATGAATGTTCATGGTAGCAGGCAGCGTACGAATAAGTCGTTTGGAAAACTGCGTTGCGGTATTAGTGAGCGCATTCTTGATGTACAACAACAGTGAGCAAAGGTGAACAGTGACGGGCATCTGCAAACGATTGTGAACCAGCCAGTCCAAGGGCCTGCATACCTTCAGAATGGCTGGACTGCGGTGTGGCAAATCGCGCTGCGCCAACAACCGCCGCCGCGCATTCCACTTGCCAAACGCCAGGTTTCATCGCTAAAGTTTGCCAAAGCATTCGACAAGACTACGGCAATTCAGATAAGCGCAACCGGGCAACTTTTGCCTTCAGGGGATACCAGATGAACGAAAACTCTGCGGCCAGGCTGCAGCAATTGCTGGGCTATCTGGAAAGCGATCCGCACAATAGCCGTCTTGCTGACGAGATCGTCGACCTGGCGCTGGAAAACGGCGATACAGCGATTGCCCGCAGGGTACTTGCTGTTCGCCATTTGTCTGGCCCGGAAAATGCCCAGTCGCGCTACCGCATGGCTGTACTGCTGAACATGGAAGGCCGGCTGCACGACAGCCTGGAGGTGACCAAGGGCTTGATCGAGAGCGGCCACAACCATTGCGCCATAGCGCGCCAGCATGGCCTGACATTGTTCGGTCTCAAGCAGTATGCCGACGCGGCGCGCGTGTTCGAAATGCTTGGAAATATGCTCCATGAAGTCCCCGATGCAACTGCCTGGGCCGTACGCGCCTTGCATCACGATGGCCAGCTCGGCCGGGCAACGGACATTGCGCAGACCCATTTGCAACAGCATCCCGATGACACTGCCGTCATGGGGATGCTGAGCCTGCTGTATCTTGACCAGGATGACCTGGCCGCGGCGGCAAAATTTTCTGCACAAACGCTGGCGACTGCACCCGGCAATCCCGACGCCCTGCTCGCCGGCGGTGCCGCTGCGCTGGCAATGGAGCAGACCGGCACGGCGCGCGAACTGTTTGAACGCGCCGCTGCCGGCAGTCCGGGAAACGGCCGCGCAATACTGGGCTTGGGCATGGTCGCCATGCTTGCACAGCAGTTGCCTCTTGCCCGCACCTACCTGGAACAGACCGTGGTCCTCCTGCCCACCCATCTGGGTTCCTGGAATGCGCTGGCCTGGCTGCAGATTCTCGCCGGTGAACTCGATGCTGCACAGAAGACGCTGGAACAGGCCATGACCATCGACCGCAATTTTGCTGAAACCCATGGCGCCATGGCAGTGGTGGCTGTCTCGCGCGGTGAACTCGGCCAGGCACGCCGGTTCGCCGAGATTGCGCTGCGCCTGCAGCCACAATCCGTCTCGGCCCGCTATGCCAGCAGCCTGATTGCGCAG
>JBPBPY010000101.1:0-4524 GCA_050954505.1 Janthinobacterium lividum | reverse complement strand
CTGATGCTGGTGCTGATGCTGATGCTGGTGCTGGTGCTGGTGCTGGTGCTGGTGCTGGTGCTGGTGCTGGTGCTGGTGCTGGTGCTGGTGATGATACCGAAGCAGGCGCAATAACTGCAACCGGAGCTGGAGCCGAAGCTGGAACTGGGGCCGGAGCCGGAACCGGAGCCGCAAACGAGCATAAGCGCGGCAGCCCTGTACTATCACTGGTGATCGCCGACGGTTTGTCGGCGCTGGCAATCGAACAGCAGGCACTGCCCTTCCTTCAGGCCCTGCTACCGATGCTCGGCCATGGCAACTGGCGTCTGGCGCCAGTGGCAGTCGTCTCCCAAGCCCGGGTGGCAATCGGCGATGAAATCGGCGCGCTGCTGGGTGCCGACGTTGTGATGATCATGATTGGCGAGCGGCCCGGCCTGAGTTCACCGGACAGCATGGGCTTGTATCTGACCTGGGCGCCGCGCCAAGGTTTGACCGATGAGCGGCGCAACTGCATCTCGAATGTACGGCAACAAGGCTTGCCGCCAGCGCTCGCGGCGGGACAATTGTTACGATTGCTTGACGGCGCGCGCCAGCTTGGATCATCTGGCGTGGTGTTGAAAATCGGGACATCGCAGGAAGTCAATGATGCATTGACCCACACTTGATACTGCATCGGATCATGCTGCACCGTTCAACGTTCACACTTCAATCTTCAATCTTCAACCTTCAACCTTCAACTTCCGACTTTCGACTTTCGACTTTCGACTTTCGACTTTCGACTTTCGACTTTCGACTTTCAATCTTCAATCTTCAATCTTCAATCTTCGACTTTCGACCTTAGACCTTAGACCTCCAACCTCAGACCTCAGACCTCAGACCTCAGACCTTCGACCCCACCTTCATACTTCGCACTGCGCCAGGCTCTCCACCAGCTGAGCCGCTTCCTTGGCCTTCTCGACCTGCATCACCTCCGGCACTGCCACGCCATTTTTCACCGCCGTCATTTCAGCCAGGATGGAAATGGCGATTTCCGCCGGTGTCTTGCTGCCGATGTACAGGCCAATCGGTCCGCGCAATTTGGCCAGCTCGTCGGCCGTGACATCGAACTCGAGCAGCCGCTCGCGGCGGCGCGCATTGTTGACGCGCGAACCGATGGCGCCGACATAGAATGCCTCGGTCTTCAACGCTTCCATCAGCGCCAGGTCATCGAGCTTGGGGTCGTGGGTCAGCGCAACGACGGCGCTGTGGCTGTCGAGCTGCATGGCCAGAACCAGGTCGTCGGGCATTTCATGCACCACCTCGATGCCGGCCACCTGCCAGGCACTGCGGTATTCTTCGCGCGGGTCGCAAACGGTGACATGGTAATCCATGCCCACGGCGATCTGCGCCAAAAAACTCGAGAGCTGGCCGGCGCCGATGATCAGCAGGCGCCAGCGCGGGCCATGGACGGTGACCAGTTCGCTGGCGCTGACCTGCATGGCCGCACCCGGCTCGGCTGGCTCCAGCGTCACCGCGCCGCTGGCGAGGTCGAGCCGGCGCGCCACCAGTTCATGCGCCTTCAACCGTGCCAGCAATTCGGCAATCCCGCTTGCCGGACTCAAGGGTTCCAGCGCCAGTTCGATGGTGCCGCCGCACGGCAAGCCAAACCGGTGCGCTTCATCGGCCGAGATGCCGTAGGTGACGATTTCAGGCGTGGTGCGCACGATGCCTTCGCTGCGCACGCGTTCGATCATGTCATCTTCGATGCAGCCGCCCGAGACCGAACCCACCACCCGGCCATCGTCATTGATGGCCAGCATGGCGCCTTGCGGGCGCGGACTCGATCCCCAGGTCTTGAGGATGGTTGCCAGCTGGCAGCGATGTCCCGACGCGATCCATTGCGCACACGTCTTCAATACCTGGAGATCGACGCTGTCCATGGCTATGCCTTGCGCAGGAAACAGGCCTTGAGCATGAAGCTGCCGGCGTCCATTTTGCAATCGACTTCATGGTCGCCGCCCACCAGGCGGATGCTCTTGACCTTGGTGCCGACCTTGAGCGTGATCGATGAACCCTTGACCTTCAAATCCTTGATCAGCACGACGGCGTCGCCATCGGCCAGCAGCGTGCCGTTGGCATCCTTGACCAGGCGCGCGCCACCATCGTCATTGGCCGCTTCGGTCTGCGCCAGTTGCGGCCACTCGTGAGCGCAATCGGCGCAGACAAAAGTGCCGGCGTCGGGATAGGTGTTTTCCATCGTGCAGACTGGGCAGGCGGGAATCGAAGACATGAATACTTTCTGGATTGGTCGAGAGGCAGTTGGGAGCCCACGCGGCGGCGCAAGCACGCATGCCGCGGCGCGAATGGCGCTGCACGAATACTGCCCGGCTTCAGCGCACAAGCCGGCAGCCATGGCGGCGCCTGCCCGGTGTTACGCTGCACGCACTTCGCGCAGACTCCTGGTGCAAGTATAACCGTGCGCGCGGCCGCCAGCCTGCACGGCCAGCGCAGGCGCCTACGATTTCCGTACGCTGCTGACCTGCTCCAGCACATTCTTCGGCACCGCCGCATAGTGCTTGAACTCCATGGTGTAGGTCGCCCGTCCCTGGGTCAGTGAACGCAAGGTGGTCGAATAACCGAACATCTCGGCCAGCGGCACTTCGGCGCGCACGATCTTGCCGCCGCCGCCGGCAATGTCGTCGGTGCCCTGCACCATGCCGCGCCGCGAGGACAGGTCGCCCATGACATTGCCCATGAAGTCTTCCGGGGTTTCCACCTCGACCTGCATCATCGGTTCCAGCAAGACGGCGTTGGCGCGCCGCATGCCTTCCTTGAAAGCGATCGAGCCGGCCATGCGGAAGGCGTTTTCATTCGAGTCGACATCGTGGAAGGAGCCGAAGGTCAGCGTGGCGCGCACGTCGACCACCGGGTAGCCGGCCAGCACACCGGAGCGCAGCGTTTCCTGAATGCCCTTGTCCACTGCCGGAATGTATTCGCGCGGGATCACCCCGCCCTTGATGGCATCGACGAATTCATAACCCTTGCCCGGCTCCAGCGGCTCGACCGTCAGCACCGCATGGCCGTACTGGCCGCGACCGCCCGACTGCTTGACGAACTTGCCTTCCACATCCTCGACTTTCCTGCGGATGGTTTCGCGGTACGCCACCTGCGGCTTGCCCACTGTCGCCTCGACACCGAACTCGCGCATCATGCGGTCGACCAGGATTTCCAGATGCAGCTCGCCCATGCCGGAAATGATGGTCTGGCCCGACTCTTCATCGGTGCGCACGCGAAACGATGGATCTTCCTGCGCCAGGCGGTTCAGTGCCACGCCCATCTTTTCCTGGTCCTGCTTGGTCTTCGGTTCCACCGCCTGGGAAATCACCGGCTCCGGAAACACCATGCGTTCCAGCACGATCACCTGCTCGGGGTCGCACAGGGTGTCGCCGGTGGTGACATCCTTCAAGCCGACCGCCGCGGCAATGTCGCCGGCATACACTTCCTTGATTTCCTGGCGCTCATTGGCATGCATCTGCAGGATACGGCCCAGGCGCTCCTTGCGCTGCTTGACCGGGTTGTAGACAGTGTCGCCCGAATTGACCAGGCCGGAATACACGCGGAAAAACGTCAGCTGGCCAACGAACGGGTCGGTCATGATCTTGAAGGCCAGGGCCGAAAATGGTTCTTGGTCGGAAGGATGGCGTTCGATTTCGCCATCGTCTTCATCGTGGCCGCTGATGGCGGGAATGTCGAGCGGCGACGGCAGGTACAGCACCACCGCATCGAGCATGGCTTGCACGCCCTTGTTCTTGAAGGCGCTGCCGCACAGCATGGGCACGATTTCATTGGCGATGGTGCGCTGGCGCAGCGCGGCAATGATTTCATTTTCCGACAGCGTCTGGCCATCGAGATATTTTTCAGTCAGCGCATCCGAGGCTTCGGCGGCGGCTTCCACCATTTTGTCATGCCACAGCTGCGCGGCTTGCTGCAGGTGGGCAGGAATTTCGCGGTATTCGAACTTCACGCCCTGGCTGGCATCATCCCAGATCACGGCCTTCATCTTCACCAGGTCGATGACGCCTTCGAAGCCCTCTTCGGCGCCGACCGGCAGCTGGATGGGAACCGGGTTGCCTTTCAGGCGTGCGCGGATCTGCTGCTCCACGCGCAGGAAGTCGGCGCCGACGCGGTCCATCTTGTTGATGAAGGCAATCCGCGGCACCTGGTATTTGTTGGCCTGGCGCCAGACGGTCTCGGACTGCGGCTGCACGCCGCCGACGGCGTCATACACCATGACGGCGCCGTCGAGCACGCGCATCGAGCGATCGACTTCGATGGTGAAGTCGACGTGGCCGGGGGTGTCGATGATATTGATGCGGTGTTCAGCAAAGGTGCCGGCCATGCCTTTCCAGAATGCGGTGGTGGCTGCCGACGTGATGGTGATGCCGCGCTCCTGTTCCTGTTCCATCCAGTCCATGGTGGCCGCGCCATTGTGCACCTCGCCGATCTTGTGATTGACGCCGGTATAGAACAGCACCCGCTCGGTAGTGGTGGTCTTGCCGGCGTCGA
>JBPBPY010000088.1:0-4531 GCA_050954505.1 Janthinobacterium lividum | reverse complement strand
GCCGCACCCATCAAATCCGTGTGCACATGCAGTCGATAGGTTTCTCGCTGGTGGGCGATGCGCTGTATGGCAAGGCGCATCTGACCTCGGTGTTCCCACGCCAGGCCCTGCATGCATTTCATCTCGGTTTGCAGCATCCCAAGACCGGCAAGGCCAAGGAGTGGTTTGCGCCGCTGCCGGCAGACTTTTCCGGATTGCTGGGGCAGGCCGGCATTGTCGAACCGGACCCGACGCTGCCTGCAGCATGAAGCCGGGTGCACGGCTGCACCAGTGCGGCAAGCGCAGGCAACCCTTCGTGGGACGCTGGCCATGACCCAACCTGCCGTGCTGATTCCTGACTGGCCTGCGGACTATGCGCTGCAACGCGTGGCAGCTGTTTCGACCACACGCGCAGGTGGCGTCAGCGCGGCGCCATATGGCGGTGAGCCAGGGCATGGCGGTTTGAACCTCGGTGACCATGTCGGCGACCAGCCGGCAGCGGTTGCCCGCAATCGCCAGCTGCTGGACGCACTCGTTGCGGCGCGCCCCGTTTGGCTGACACAAGTCCATGGCGCGACCGTTGTCGATGCCGCCAGGGTTGCAGGTCCGGTGCTGGCCGACGCCAGTTTCACCACCGAACCGGGCGTGGCTTGCGCAATCCTCACTGCCGACTGCCTGCCGGTGCTGTTTCGCGACCGCGCCGGTTCGGTGGTTGGCGCCGCGCATGCGGGCTGGCGCGGGTTGGCCGGCGGCGTGCTGCAAAATACCGTCGCAGCGATGCGCCAGGCGGCCGGCAAGCATGGCGGCTGCGACATCCTGGCATGGCTGGGGCCGGCCATCGGGCCGCGCTGTTTTGAAGTCGGTGCCGATGTGGTGGCGGCTTTTTCCTCTCTGCACGCGCCGGCGGCGTTCGTTCCGATCGCCGCGCGCGAGGGCAAATACCTTGCCGATATCTATCTGCTGGCGCGCGCTGTCCTGGCGACGGTGGATGTCCATGCCGTCACCGGCGGGCAGCATTGTACGGTCAGCGAGCCAGCGGCATTTTATTCATACCGGCGTGATGGCGTGACCGGTAGACAGGCCAGCATGGTCTGGATCGCCGCAGACAGCTGAAACCGGACGGTGCCACGCGCCGGAAATGAAGCGCACAACGGCAAACTCACGCTGCAAATCAAGGAAATCGGCTACATGGATATCCGCTGCTTCGATCCTTTGCATCACGTGCAGGCGCTCGAATCCAGGCTTCCTGGCTGACCGAGAAACCGCATTCCATTGCAGATCTTCTCACTCGCCTTCATCAAGACCACGGGGGAGGTGCACCGGCTGCACATTGTCGGCCTGCTGCTGCCGGCCTTGTCTGCGCCGCCTGCGCGCTGCTGCGCCACCGATGTACAGGATAATGCCGACCGGCAGTGCGCCATACAGCAAAAACGTCATGATGCCGGCCACCACCGTGTCTTCGGCGATCGCCATCATCATCACGACATAAGCCCAGCCGATTGCTACAATGGTCATAAACGTCGAGGGTGGAACCCTGGTTGTGCCGGGTCTCCACGATACCCTAAAAAACCACCGGAGAGACATTCGCATGAGCCAGCCTGCGCAGCAATTCGCGATTCCCGAATGGATGACAAAACTGTCTGACCCTGCCAATTGGCAAGCATGGATCAAGCAGCAGGGGGGCATGCCGAATCTGCCTGCCGCGGCCGGCTTCTCCGGTTTTGCGGCCATGCCCGAGATGCCGGCCATGCCCGGCATGCAGAACCTGCAGGGCATGCAGGATTTGCCCAAGGGGCTTGATCGCGCGGTGATGGAAAAGCTGCAAGGGCAGTACATGGAACAGCTTTCTGCCCTGTGGGCCGATGTCATGGCCTCGAAACCACTGAACGTCGACGACCGGCGGTTTTCCACCGCCGCCTGGAAAGCCAATCCACTGTATTCCTTCAACGCAGCAGCCTATTTGCTGAATGCGAAATTCATGGTGGCGATGGCCGACGCGCTCGATGCCACGCCGAAGGTCAAGCAAAAGCTGCGCTTTGCCATACAGCAGTCGGTCGATGCGCTGTCGCCAGCCAATTTCCTGGCCACCAATCCGGAAGTCCAGCAAAAGATCATCGCCAGCAAAGGCGAGAGCCTGGCCAAGGGCATCACCCACATGCTGGAAGACTTGCAGAAGGGCCGCATTTCACATACCGACGACAATGCCTTCGAAGTCGGCGTCAATGTCGCCACTTCCGAAGGTGCCGTGGTCTTCGAGAACCGTTTGTTCCAGCTGATCCAGTACAAGCCACTGACGAAGACCGTGTTTCAAAAGCCGCTGCTGCTGGTGCCGCCCTGCATCAACAAGTTCTACATCCTCGATCTGCAGCCGGCCAATTCGCTGGTGCGCTACGCGGTCGAACAGGGCCATACCGTGTTCCTGGTTTCCTGGGTCAACCCGGACGCTTCGCTGGGCAAGACGAGTTGGGATGACTATATCGAAGAAGGCGCGATCACCGCCATCGAAACCGTGCGTGCCATTTCAGGGCAGGGGCAAATCAATACCTTCGGGTTTTGCGTTGGCGGCACCATTCTTTCGACGGCCCTGGCCGTCATGTACGCCCGCGGCGACAAGCCGGCCGCCAGCGTGACGCTGCTGACCGCCTTGCTCGATTTTTCCGATACCGGCGTGCTCGATGTGTATATCGATGAAGAACAGGTCAGCAGGCGGGAAAAGGAAATCGGCAAGGGTGGCCTGATGCCGGGGCGGGATTTTTCCGCCGCATTTTCCAGCCTGCGTCCCAACGATCTGGTCTGGAACTATGTCGAATCCAATTACCTCAAGGGCGAAGAGCCTGCTGCCTTCGACCTGCTCTACTGGAATGCCGACAGCACCAACCTGCCTGGGCCAATGTTTTGCTGGTACTTGCGTAACCTGTATCTGCATGACCGCCTGAAGGTTCCGGGGCAGCTGCAGTCGGCCGGACAGGCGATCGACCTCGGTGTCATTGCTGCGCCGGCCTTCATCTATGCTTCGCGCGAAGACCACATCGTGCCATGGACGTCGGCCTATGCATCGATGACATTGCTCAACCCCGGCAAGCCCGCGCAAAACAAATTCGTCCTTGGCGCCTCGGGCCACATTGCCGGCGTCATCAATCCGCCGGCAAAAAACAAGCGCAGCTACTGGACCGCAAAACCGCGCCGCGCCAAGGAAGTTCAAGGGGCCGAAGGCTGGCTGGCAGCAGCACAGGAGCATCCGGGCAGCTGGTGGACCGACTGGCAGGCATTCCTCGCCAGCCATGCCGGCCCCATGGTCAAGGCGCCAGCCGGGTATGGCAGCAGCACCCATCAGGTCATCGAGCCGGCACCAGGACGATATGTACAGGTCAAGGCAGGGTAATACCGGGTACGGCAGGCCGGGGCAGGTTCGATCCCTTGGCAGAAACAGGCCGCGCCTGCCCTGTAACTGACATTTACAGGTGGGAACGTGCCTTTGGTGCAATGCGTCAGTGAATTGAGGGCCATCGGGAGTTTGGCGGATAAACGAGGCGATGTTTCGACAGACCGTTTCATGGCGCTGGATAATCGGCGATTCGACCTGATGTCGGCTGTTTGCGCTGCATTAATGAGAGAGGGGAAGACTTTCATTGTTCCCGGCTGGACTTGCCTTTGTAAAAATCATGACGGCATTCACGCCCCTTTGCATTAAAATGTTGCAGCGCATATGCCAAGAGTCGAAGATGAAAGTTGTATAAGTCTTTGATGTTGAGAATTATAATAAGATGACTGAAAGTTATCGCCGCCTGCTTTGGCGGAGCGTCGGGAGCCAACGCCGGCTTTTGGAGACAGCGCTCCGGCAAGCGCATCGCGATGGATTTCATCTTTACAGGAAGCAAAATTTCAATGACTACTGCAAAAAAGTCCGCCGATCGCCTGATCAAGAAATATCCGAATCGCCGTTTGTACGATACCCAAACCAGTTCCTATATCACGCTCACCGATGTCAAGCAGCTGGTACTGGCTGACGAAGTATTTACCGTCATCGATGCCAAGACCAATGAGGACCTCACGCGCAGCATCCTGCTGCAAATCATTCTCGAAGAAGAGTCGAATGGCTCCCCGATGTTTTCCAGCGGTGCACTTTCGCAGATCATCCGCTACTACGGCCATGCAATGCAGGGCATGATGGGTTCCTATTTGGAAAAGAACATCCAGGCCTTTATCGACATCCAGAACAAGTTGACGGAAAACTCCAAGGGACTGTACGAAGGCAAGCCCTTCAGCCCGGAGATGTGGACCCAGTTCATGAGCGTCCAGGGCCCGATGATGCAGGGCATGATGAGCAACTACATCGAACAGAGCAAGAGCCTGTTCATCCAGATGCAGGAACAGATGCAAAGCCAGACCAAGAACATGTTCGGTACATTTCCGTTCGTGGCAGGCATGCCTGGACCGCTCGACGGCAGCGGCAAGTAGCCTGTATCCGGCGCCGCGAAAGCGCCGCAGCTGCAGAGCACGAAGTTTGCGCGAAGTTTGCAAGAATCGTTCACGCCAGCGTTGATTTCTTAGC
>JBPBPY010000200.1:0-4592 GCA_050954505.1 Janthinobacterium lividum | reverse complement strand
ATGTAATGGCCGAGGCGGCCGGCACGATGATGGCTTCGGCGCTGGGCGCCGGCGGCTCGTTGGCCAGGTACACCAGGTCGGCGCCGGCCGCCTGGGCAAAGATTGGCGGTGCTTCACCCGTGGTGCCGAAGTCGATGCTGCCGACATTCAAGCCTTCGAGCAAGACCGGACCTGCAGTGAACTCCGTCCATTTGACTTCCACACCATGTTCGGCCAGGCGTTTTTCCAGCGTGCCGCGGCCTTTCAGGATGATCAGCGTGCCGTATTTCTGGTAGCCGATGCGCAAGGCGCCGGGCCGGATGCCGGCCGCTCTTTCAGCCGCGTTGTCTGCCGCTTTGACTACCGGTGCCGCTGCAGCCAGCGGCAAGCCACTGGCCACGGTTGCCGCCGTGGCAGCACCTGCAGCCAGCAGGCCCAGGGTCAGACGACGTTGTTGACGATGCTCATCCTGCTTTTTCATGGCGGGGCCTCACTGGTGACGAAATTACTTTTTCGATGGTGCGTAAATGCGGTCGAACAAACCGCCGTCGGAAAAATGTTCTTTTTGTGCGTGCGCCCAGTCACCAGCAACGTCGGCCAGCGTGAACAACTTCACCTTGGGGAATTCACTGGCGTATTTTTTGGCAACCTTGTCGAGCGTTGGACGATAGTAGTTATGGGCGGCGATTTCCTGGCCCTGTTCGGTATACAGGTATTGCAGGTAGGCTTCGGCTACCTTGCGCGTGCCACTGCGATCGACCACCTTGTCGACCACGGCAACCGGCGGCTCGGCCAGAATGCTGACCGAGGGCGCCACGATTTCGACCTTGTCAGCGCCAAGCTCCTTCTTTGCCAGCAGCGCCTCGTTTTCCCAGGCGATCAACACATCGCCAATGCCACGTTCGACAAAAGTGGTGGTGGCGCCGCGCGCACCGGAGTCGAGTACCGGCACATTCTTGTAGAGCTTGGTGATGAATTCGGTTGCCGATGCGGGCGTGCCACCCGGCAGGCGCAGTGCATAGCCGTAGGCAGCCAGATGATTCCAGCGCGCGCCGCCCGAGGTCTTCGGATTGGGCGTAATGACCGACACGCCAGGCTTGACCAGGTCGCTCCAGTCCTTGATGCCCTTGGGATTGCCCTTGCGCACCAGGAACACGATGGTCGATGTGTAGGGTGCGCTGTTGTGTGGCAAGCGCGCCTGCCAGTCCTTGCGGATCAGGCCGCGTTCGGCAATGGCGTCGATGTCATATGCCAGCGCCAGCGTGACGACATCGGCTTCCAGGCCATCGATGACCGAGCGCGCCTGCTTGCCGGAGCCGCCATGGGAATTGTTGATCTTTACATCATCGCCGCCGCTGGCCTTGTATTGTTTGGCAAAGGCGGTATTGAACTCCTGGTACAGCTCGCGCGTTGGATCGTATGAAACGTTGAGCAGCTTGACTTCGGCAGCGTTGGCAACACCGAATGACAGCGGCGCAAGCGTGCTCAGCGCTGCAAGCGCAGTGGCCGCAATCGCTGCACTGGCGAAGAATTTCTTGATTGGCATAATGGGTTCCCCTGGGACGATCTTGTTTTATGAAGCAAGCAGAGTAAGTCGGCTGTACGGAAAAATGAACGATTGATTTCGCAGCTTCTTATTCGCTGGGCGAATATGGAACGCATGCAATAATTCATCTAAGCAAATAAGGAATGAGTTGTGCAAAGGGCCACGAAAAACCTTTACACTGCTGACAGCCATTGCTTGGCGGAAGCTGATTTCCGGTCGCAACAGCTGCCGCATCGATTCATCTCTACAAGGAAAATCCATGTTCTTCTCCTCCCGCGTTTCGTCCCTGCCGCACGCCAGGCCAGTGCCTCTGCGCCGCATTCTTGGCACAGCCATGTCCGCCCTGGCGCTGGTCATGGGTGCGCCGGCTGCGCATGCCGACACCACGCTGCTCAATGTGTCCTATGACGTCACGCGAGAACTGTTCAAGGACGTCAACGCCGGCTTCATCGCCGACTGGAAAAAAACCAGTGGCGAAACCATCACGATCAACCAGTCGCATGGCGGTTCGAGCAAGCAGGCGCGCGCGGTGGTCGATGGATTGGAAGCATCGGTGGTGACCATGAACCAGGCCAACGATATCGACATCCTGGTCAGCAATGGCCTGGTGGCGCCGGGCTGGGCCAACAAGTTTCCCAACAATGCGGCACCCTATTATTCGACCATGGTATTTTTGGTCCGCAAGGGCAATCCGAAAGGCATCAAGGATTGGGACGACTTGATCAAGCCAGGGGTGAAGGTCATCATTCCCAACCCGAAGGTATCGGGCAACGGCCGCTATTCCTATCTCGCCGCCTGGGGTGCAGTCATCAAGAAGGGCGGCACCGAAGCGCAGGCGCGTGATGCCGTCACCAAACTGTTCAAGAACGTGCCGATCCTCGATGCCGGCGGCCGTGCCGCAACCACCACCTTCACGCAACGCGATATCGGCGACGTCCTGGTGACATTCGAAAATGAAGTCATGCTGGTGAAAAAGGACATGGGCGCCAAGTTCGACATCGTCTATCCCAGCATTTCGATCCTGGCCGAGTCGCCGGTTGCGGTGGTCGACAAGGTGGTCGATCGGCGCAACAACCGCAAGCAGGCTACCGCCTATCTGCAGTACCTCTACAGCGAACCGGCACAGGAATTGATTGCGAATAATTTCTTCCGCACCCGCTCGGCAGCCGTCACCAAAAAACATGCTGCCGAATTCAAGCCGGTCAAGCTGTTTTCAATCGATGAGGTATTTGGCGGCTGGAAGAATGCCCAGAAGACGCACTTCGATGACGGCGGCGAATTCGACAAGATCTACGCCGCCAAGAAGTAGGCTGCGCTGGACCGATTGCGCCGCGCAGGCTGCAGCAAGCTCACGGCAACTGGGGCACTGAACCAGGCCAGCCGCGCGGCGCAGGAATCCGGAAGAAAAAACGCCACCTCGATGACCGGGGTGGCGTTTTCAGTTTGGCCGGCTCGAGGCTACAGCATCAGCGGCACCAGCACCACCGCCCAGGCCCCTGCGGCAATGAGCATCGACAGGAAGACCGCTGCGCTGCCGGCATCCTTGGCATGTTTGGACAATGCATGGCGCTCCAGCGAAATGCGATCGACGACGGCTTCGAGGGCCGAATTCAACAATTCCACCAGCAATACGGCAAGCAGTACGGCGATGAGCAGGAATTTTTCCAGCGCCGACACCGGCAGCAGCAAAGCCACCAGCATGCCTGGCAGCGCCACTGCCACTTCCTGGCGAAACGCATGCTCGGTCTTCCAGGTCGAGCGCAGTCCGGCGATGGTGTTCCTGCTGGCGCCGGCAATCCGGCCCAGACCACCACGGCTCTTGAACTGGCTGCTCATCAAAACGTTCCCGGCAACAGGATGTTGCGGTCGACCTGCCTGACGTCGGTCAAGCCGCACAAGGCCATGGTGATGTCGAGCTCTTTGCGGATGACTTCCAGCGACTTGGTCACGCCGGCTTCGCCCATGGCGCCAAGGCCGTAAAGGAAGGCGCGGCCGATGTAGACACCCTTGGCACCCAGGGCCAGCGCCTTGATGACATCCTGGCCCGAACGGATGCCGCCATCCATGTGGATTTCCATCTGTGCGCCGACTGCCTCGACGATTGCCGGCAAGGCGGCAATCGAGGACTGGGCACCATCGAGCTGCCGGCCGCCGTGGTTGGAGACGATGATGGCGTCGGCCCCCGTGAGGGCCGCCTGGCGCGCATCGTCGGCATCGAGAATGCCTTTCAGGATCAGTTTGCCGGGCCAGCGCTGGCGCACCCATTTCACGTCATCCCAGGACAGCGCCGGATCGAACTGCTCTGCGGTCCAGGTCGACAGCGAAGTCATGTCGGAGACGCCATCGATGTGACCGACGATATTGCCGAAGCCGCGCCGCTTGGTACCGAGCATGCCCAGGCACCAGCGCGGGCGCATGGCCATGTTGAGCATGTTGGCAACGGTCAGCTTCGGTGGCGCCGACAGGCCGTTGCGAATGTCCTTGTGCCGCTGGCCAAGGATCTGCAGATCGAGCGTGACCACCAGTGCCGAACAATTGGCCGCCTTGGCACGCTCGATCAGGCGCGCCATGAAGGCGCGGTCGCGCATGAAATAGACTTGCAGCCAGAATGGCTTGCTGGTGTTGGCCGCCACATCCTCGATCGAGCAGATGCTCATGGTCGAGAGGGTAAAGGGCACGCCGAATTTTTCTGCCGCCCTGGCAGCCAGGATTTCGCCGTCGGCATGCTGCATGCCGGTCAATCCGGTCGGCGCAATGGCCACCGGCATGGCAACCGGCTGGCCCACCATGGTACTGGCCAGCGTACGGTTTTCCATGTTCACCGCAACGCGCTGGCGCAGCTTGATGGCGGCGAAATCATCGTTGTTGGCCCGATAGGTCGATTCGGTCCAAGAACCCGAATCGGCATAGTCGTAGAACATGCGCGGTACACGCTGCTGCGCCAGCACGCGCAAGTCTTCGATGGTGGTAATGACGGGCATGGCTTGTTACCTTTCGCTCGGGTCGATCGTCTCGGGTCCGGCACGGCCGGCTGGCACAGTGCTGGCTATTCTGATTATGGTGGCGT
>JBPBPY010000128.1:0-4603 GCA_050954505.1 Janthinobacterium lividum | reverse complement strand
ATCGGCAAACTTCTTGTGCGCTTCATCGGCTGCGCCCTGCGCTTCCAGTGGCCGGTCGCGCGGGTCCTGCACCGACAGCGCCGAGGCAATGATCATCACTTCGCTCAGGCAGGCATTTTCCTGCGCGGCCAGGATCATGCGGCCCACGCGTGGATCCAGTGGCAGCTTGGCCAGCTGGCGGCCCAGCGCCGTGAGCCGGTTGTCGTCGTCAACCGCGCCCAGTTCCTGCAGCAGCTGGTAGCCGTCAGCGATTGCGCGCCCCAGCGGCGGCTCGATGAACGGAAAGGTTTCCACATCGGCCAGGTGCAGCGACTTCATGCGCAGAATGACCGAGGCCAGTGAAGAGCGCAGGATTTCCGGCTCGGTGAATTTTGGCCGCAGCAGGAAGTCCTGCTCTTCATACAGGCGTATGCATACGCCAGCGGCCACCCGCCCACAGCGTCCGGCGCGCTGGTTGGCTGCCGACTGGGCAATCGGCTCGACCTGCAGTTGCTCGACCTTGTTGCGGTAGCTGTAGCGCTTCACACGCGCCAGTCCCGCATCGACCACATAGCGGATGCCCGGAACCGTCAGCGAGGTTTCCGCCACATTGGTGGCCAGCACGATGCGGCGTGCATTCGAGGTCTTGAACACCCGTTCCTGTTCCTGCGCCGACAGGCGTGCAAACAGCGGCAAAATTTCCACATGCGGCGGATGATGTTTGCGCAGCGTGTCGGCGGCATCGCGGATTTCGCGCTCGCCCGGCAGGAACACCAGCACATCGCCGGAGCCGATGCGGCAGAGTTCATCGACGGCTTCGGCGACTGCATCCATCAAATCGCGCTGGCCGCGGCTTTTTTGTGCCGCGCTCAGCGCATTGGGCGATGCGGGCGCGCCAGCCGGTTTGCCGCCCGGCTTGGCTGCAGCCGCAGCCTGGGCCTCGGCCGAGTCGACCGGGCGATAACGGATTTCGACCGGATACAGCCGCCCCGAGACTTCGATCACCGGCGCCGGCTTGCCTTCGCTGCCGAAGTGGCGGGCAAAGTGGTCGGCATCGATGGTCGCCGACGTGATGATCACCTTCAGGTCGGGGCGCTTGGGCAGCAGCTGTTTCAGGTAGCCGAGCAGGAAGTCGATGTTCAGGCTGCGTTCATGGGCTTCATCGATGATGATGGTGTCGTACTGGCGCAGCAGCGGGTCGCCCTGGGTTTCCGCCAGCAGGATGCCGTCGGTCATCAGCTTGATCCAGGCGCCCTTGGTCAGGGTATCGTTGAAGCGCACCTTGAAGCCGACATGTTCGCCCAGCGGCGAACCCAGTTCCTGGGCGATGCGCTTGGCCGTCGACGAAGCGGCGATGCGGCGCGGCTGGGTATGGCCGATCAAGCCAAGGACGCCGCGGCCCTGCTCCAGGCAGATCTTCGGCAGCTGGGTGGTCTTGCCGGAACCGGTCTCGCCGCTGACGATGATGACCTGGTGCGCGCGCAGCATGGCGGCAATGTCGTCGCGCCGGCCGGAGACCGGCAACTCCTCGGGAAAGACGATGGGTGGCAGGGCATTTCGCAAGGGCAGCGCGGGACTGCCTGCGGCGGTTTTTTTTGAAGGAGTAGGTGCAGACATGTGTGAGCGAATTATAATGCGCCTCATGGAAAACCCCACTCAATTCGTTCAATGGCTGCGCTCGGTGGCGCCGTATATCCACGCATTTCGCGGCAAGACCTTTGTGGTTGCCTTCCCGGGTGAACTGGTGGTGGCCGGCGCCCTGCCCGTGCTGGCGCAGGACCTGTCGCTGCTGCATGCGCTGGGCATCAAGATCGTGCTGGTGCATGGTTCGCGCCCGCAGGTCGAAGAACAGCTGGCGCTGCGTAACGTGGCGCCACGGTTTCATGACGGTTTGCGCGTCACCGACGGACCGGCGCTGGAATGCGCCAAGGAAGCCTCGGGCGAATTGCGCCTGGATATCGAAGCCGCGTTCAGCCAGGGCTTGCCGAACACGCCAATGGCCCATGCCTCGATTCGCATCATCTCCGGCAACTTCGTCACCGCCCGGCCAATGGGCATCATCGACGGTGTCGATCTGGAATTGACCGGCCTGGTGCGCAAGGTGGCATCGGAAACCATCCACCCGATTCTTGACGCCGGCGGCTTGGTCTTGCTCTCACCCCTGGGCTTTTCACCGACCGGCGAAGTCTTCAATGTGGCAATGGAAGATGTGGCAGTGGCCGCAGCCATCGCGCTGCATGCCGACAAGCTGATCTTCATTACCGAAACCGACATGATGGCCGATACCGCCGGCACCGAACTGCATGAGCTGTCGGCGCACCAGGCGCGCGCGGTGTTGAGCGACTCCTGCCTGCCGCCGGATTCGGCCTTCTATCTCCAGCATGCGATGCGCGCCTGCACTGGTGGCGTGCCGCGCGCCCATGTGGTGCCGTTTGTCCTCGATGGCTCGGTGCTGCTGGAAATCTTTACCCATGATGGCGTGGGCACCATGATCTCGTCGCAGAATCTGGAGAGCCTGCGCGAAGCGACCATCGAAGATGTCGGCGGCATCCTGAAATTGATCGAGCCGCTGGAAAACGATGGCACGCTGGTCAAGCGCGGACGTGAATTGCTGGAACGCGAGATCGATTATTTTTCCGTCATCGAACATGATGGCGTGATCTTCGGCTGTGCGGCGCTTTATCCCTTCCCGGAAGACAAGATGGCCGAAATGGCTTGCCTGACAGTGAACCCCGACGTGCAGTCGCAGGGCGATGGCGAACGCTTGCTGAAACACCTGGAAACGCGGGCGCGCACTGAAGGTTTCAAGAAACTGTTCGTGCTGACGACACGGACTATGCACTGGTTCATCAAGCGCGGTTTCGTGCCGGCCACTGTCGATGACCTGCCAAAAAACCGCCAGCACATCTATAACTGGCAGCGCAAATCGGCGGTGTTGATCAAGACGCTGTAAGCTGCGCTTCTGAACGGCTCGCAGCGGCGCTTGCGCATGCCGTGGTCAAGGTGGTTGCGTTGCTGCTCCCGCCTTCAGTACCACGTTACCGATCATGCAGTTTACCGATGCCGGTGTGATACGCGGCATCGAGCCAACCTCATTCAAATTGCGAATCGCCCTCTTGCGTTCGCTCACTCACTATGGAAAATCAAATGCCACGTATGGTCCAATGCATCAAACTCAACAAGGAAGCCGAAGGCCTTGATTTTCCTCCGTACCCGGGCGAACTGGGCAAGCGGATCTGGGAAAGCGTTTCCAAGGAGGCCTGGGCCGGCTGGCTGAAACACCAGACCATGCTGGTCAATGAAAACCGCCTCAATCTGGCCGACGCGCGGGCGCGCAAATATCTGGCCACGCAAATGGAAAACCATTTCTTTGGCAGTGGCGCCGACGCGGCCCACGGCTACGTGCCGCCGGCAGAGTGAGCTGGCACCTCAGGCGCCCGCCCGGGTGCCGGAATGGGACGTCGGCACCAGCAGGTCGAAATGCCAGGTCCCGTGCAGTAACACCGGCTTGTTCCTGATCCTGTCAATCCACCTGGCTGTCCTGCCTTCGCGGGTCTCCTCTTCGGCAGCAGTGCCTGCCAAGCGCGAAACATTGCCCGGACGTCCGCTGTCAACGCCAGCCTGGGCCGGTTCGCTGCGCTTGCACGTCCAGTCCCCGCGCACCCCTGCATAGGTGGGCTGGTGATGGAGGAATCCATCCACACCCAATTGCCGCAAGACCGCGAAGATCTGCACATCCGAGCCCATCAGAGGCTTCACTGGATTGAACAGCTTGTCCATTTCTTCCTGTTTGAAACCCGCGCGCAGTAAAAGCTGCTTGGTCAAATCGGTCAGCACAGCTTCAGTATCAACGCCGGCGACAGACTTGTATCTGCCGGTCTCGGACAAGATGTTTGCCAATTTCGGGCCGGCGCCAGACTTTGCGGGCGAGAGCTGCTGCGCCAGCAGGGCAACGTGATTGGCCAACGTTGAAGCGCTGCTGCCCAGGGCATCGACGATGGCGGCCCGCAAGCGCTGGGGATCGGTCATGAATTTTTCATCCAGCAGCGCAGCGCCCCAGGTAGCACGCCACCAGCAACCGTTTCCGGCGCCGGCAATTTGCTGCTTGTGATAACCCTTTTCTTGATGCGCCAGCACGACATTCATGTCCAATGTCCCGGTGCTGTACTCGGCGATCGAACTGCCGGCATCCTTGTACTGGGTCATGTCGCCAATCTTCACCCTGCAGCCGGCAGGCAGCCCCAGCGAATTTCCCCACTGCCTGGCCTGCTTCCAGTCGACTGCGACTTCCATCAGCTTAGTACAAAGACTGAGGTCGGGCGGCATGGGAATGTCCAGGCCCTGCAGGTCCAGGTCCGCCCTGTCGTCGGTCACAGTCCGATGCATCAGGAAGTGCGCCCTTTTTGCATCGGTGCGGTTCGGTGCGCGGTCTCGCCAAGCCGAAAGCGTGGAGTAAAAAGCGGCTTTGCCCTGGCTGGCATCACCGGCTGGATTCGACGGCACTGGAACAGCCGACGCCACCTCGCTTGCGGCGCGCAGCGATGAAGTGCGTTCTGGCGCAGGTTTGACGACCTCGGTAATTGGTGGGCTTGGCAGGTGACTGGCCGCCGCAACGAACGTTGCG
>JBPBPY010000050.1:0-4614 GCA_050954505.1 Janthinobacterium lividum | reverse complement strand
AGCGCGGCGCGGCGCCTCGCAAGCTCGGTGAACAAACGCGTTCGTGGCGGGTCGCTGCGCTGATCGTCTGGTCTGGCCCGCCCAACGCTTGGCGTCCAGCCGCCCTACTCCACCATCCGGTTCAAGCTGTCCGGGTCGAAACGCTGTGTCTGCGCAGTCATGCTGCAATCGACGCCGGCGCGGGTCAGGGACGCCAGGATCTGCTGGATCTGCCGGTCCTGGCTGGCCGCATGGTCAATCAGGCTGTGCAAGGCCTTCGACAGCGGGTCGTCCCCATTCGGCGTCAATCCATAGGCGGCGAACAAGCTCGCCGTGGCTTCGCCCGGCAGCGTCGGCGACGCCTTTTGCACGATGCGCGCGGGAATGCCCACCGCTGTTGCACCGGCCGGCACTTCCTTGACGACCACGGCATTCGAGCCGATCTTGGCCCCCGCACCGACCGTGAAGCCGCCCAGCACCTTGGCGCCGGCGCTGACGATCACGCCACACTCGAGTGTCGGGTGGCGCTTGATCTCTTTCGACAGCGAAGTGCCGCCAAGCGTCACACCCTGGTAGATGGTGCAGTCATCTCCCACCACGGCGGTTTCGCCGATGACCACGCCCAGACCGTGATCGATGAACACGCGCCGTCCGATGGTGGCGCCGGGATGGATTTCGACACCGGTCAAACCGCGCGCAAGATGGGAAACGAAGCGTGCACACCACTTCAAGTCATGGCGCCAGAAAAGATTACCCAGCCGGTGCAGCAGGATGGCATGCAATCCGGGATAACAGGTCATGACTTCCCAGGCGCTGCGCGCGGCCGGGTCGCGTTCCATGATGCTTCGGATGTCTTCACGCAGGCGGCTGAACATGGAAGGGACGAAAGTGGAATGGTCGAGTCGGTACAGGGTCAACGTGGCGCATTGCAGCGCACGGCAAAGCCCTTCAGAGCGCTTGCAGCACCTCAGATGCCTTTGGCGAGGCGCTGGCGGCGCGCTTCGTACAAGCATACCCCTGAAGCGACCGACACATTCAGGCTCTCGACGGAGCCGAACATGGGCACGCTGACCAGGATGTCGCAGGTGTCGCGCGTAAGCTTGCGCATGCCCTCGCCTTCCGAACCCATGACCAGCGCGGTGCCGCCGGAAAAGTCGCCTTCGTACAGGCCTTTTTCGGCGTCGTCGGTCGTACCGATGAGCCAGATGTCGCGGTCCTTCAAGTCGCGCATGGTGCGCGCCAGGTTGGTCACCACGATGTAGGGCATGGTATCGGCAGCGCCACTGGCAACCTTGGCAGCGGTGGCGTTGAGGCCCACCGCACGGTCCTTCGGTGCGATGACCGCGTGGGCGCCCGCTCCATCGGCTACCCGCAGGCAGGCGCCGAGGTTGTGCGGGTCGGTGATGCCATCGAGGATCAGCAGCAGCGGCGGGCCGACGACGATATCGAGCAATTCATCGAGATTGCGCGCCAGCGAAATCTCGCTGGCTTTCGCCACCACGCCCTGGTGGCGGCGGGTGCCGACAATGTTCGACAAGCGCGTGTCGTCAGCCTGGATGATGCGCACATTTGCCGCGGCAGCGGTGCGCAGCAATTCGCGCATGCGCGGATCGCGGCGATCGGCGTCGACATACATCTCTTCAATCGATGCGGCTTCATGGCGCAGGCGGGCGGTGACGGCATGGAAGCCGAAAATCATTTTGCTTTTCATTTGCTGGTTCTATTCAAGGTCGTGGCTGTAATGCACATGCGAGGCGGCGAAAACAAGGTGGATCACACAAAAAATGAAGCACTACAGCGTGCAAAAAGCATGCTGTAGTGCGATGGTCCTGCGATCCCGCTTCGCCCCTGCTGTGGTCTGCGGGCGACCGGGAAAGCGTTCAGAGGTCTAGCGGTTCTTGCGGCCGGAGCGGCTGCGACCGCGCGCATTGCGCGATTTTTCAGCATTGCCGGCAGCGCCATCGCTGGAGCCGCTGGCACCATTGGCGACTGCCTTTCCTGGCTTGTCGCCACCACTGCGATCAGCGCGTTTGCCGGCATTCCTGCCGCCGTTACTGCCATGACCGTTGGTGTCGTTGCTGCCGCCATTGCTGCCATGACCGCTGGTGCCGTTTTTGCCGCCAGTGCCGCTATTGCCACCGTTATGGCTGACGCTGCCGCCATTGCCGCTGTCATTGGCCGCGCCGGCCGTGTTGGCCGTCACGCTGCGGTCGCGGTTCTTGCGTTCGCGTTTCTCGCCTTCGCTATCGGCGCGCTTGGCTTCGTTCTTCAAGACGGTCTTGATGCCCGGCTCGGTAACCAGGCGCAGGTCGATCTTGCGCGCATCGAGATCGACGCGGCTGACTTGCACCGTCACACGGTCGGTCAACTGGAAGCGCATGCCGGTGCGTTCGCCGCGCAATTCATGGCGTGCTTCATCGAACTGGAAGAAGTCCGCACCCAGCTCGGTGACATGCACCATGCCTTCGATGAACAGCGTATCGAGGGTGACGAAGATACCGAAGCCGGCAACTCCGGAAATGGTGCCGGTGAATTCCTCGCCCAGCTTGTCGCGGATGAAATAGCATTTGAGCCAGGCCTCGACATCGCGCGAAGCTTCATCGGCACGGCGCTCGTTGGCCGAGCAATGGATGCCCAGGGCTTCCCATACTGCCAGTTCACCTTCGTGCTTTTTCTTGCCCTTGAGCTTGTCGGCAGCAGCCATGCGGCGCGCGGCCGGCGAGAGCATGGTGTTGAGCGCGCTGGTATCGACATTCTTGGGATCGTAGCGTTTGCCCAGCAGGATCGCCTTGATGGCCCGATGGGTAAGCAGATCGGGATAGCGGCGGATCGGGCTGGTGAAATGGGCATACGCTTCGTACGACAGGCCGAAGTGGCCGATGTTGTCGGGGCTGTAGACTGCCTGCTGCATGGAACGCAGCAACATGGTCTGCAACAGGGACGCATCGGGCCGCAGCTTGATCTTGCCCATCAGTTCGGCGTAGTCGGAGGCGGTCGGCTTCAGGCCGCCGGCCAGGCTCAGTCCAAGCTGTTTCAGGAAAGTGCGCAGCTGGTTGAGCTTTTCTTCGGTCGGTCCGGCATGGATGCGGTAGACGGCGGGATGTTTATGGCGTTCCAGCAGATCGGCAGCGCAGACATTGGCCGCCAACATGCATTCCTCGATCAGCTTGTGGGCTTCGTTGCGGGTACGCGGCACGATCTGCTCGATCTTGCCATTCGCATTGCAGACGATATAGGTTTCGGTGGTTTCGAAATCGATGGCGCCGCGCACATGGCGTGCCGCCAGCAGCGCTTGATAGACTTCGTACAGGTGCTGCAGATGCGGCACCAGACCTGGCCGGCGGCCGGCCTCGACACCGCGCGTATTGCCCAGGATGGCTGCGACTTCGGTATAGGTGAAGCGCGCCGCCGAATGGATCACGGCGGGATAGAACTGGTAGGCCTTGACTTCGCCCTTGGCGGTGATGACTGCATCGCAGACCAGCGTCAGGCGGTCGACAGCCGGATTGAGCGAGCACAGTCCATTCGACAGCTTTTCAGGCAGCATTGGAATCACGCGGCGCGGGAAGTACACCGAGGTGCTGCGTTCCAGCGCGTCGGCGTCAAGCGCATCGCCGGGTTTGACGTAATGGCTGACGTCGGCAATCGCAACGATCAGGCGGTAGCCATTGGCGCGGCCGATCTTCACCGGTTCACAGTACACTGCATCGTCGAAGTCACGGGCATCTTCGCCGTCGATGGTCACCAGCGGCACATCGCGCAGGTCGACGCGTCCTGCCAGGTCGGCGGGCCGCACTTCGCTTGGCAGCTTGGAAGCCAGTTTCTTGGCGGGTTCGGAAAACTCATGGGGCACGCCATACTTGCGCACCGCGATTTCGATTTCCATGCCGGGGTCGTCGATATCGCCGAGCACTTCGACCACGCGGCCCACCGGCTGGGTGTAGCGTGAAGGCTGTTCAGTCAATTCGACACTGACCACCTGACCACTCTTGGCCTTGCCTGGCGTGCCGGTCAGCTGGATGTCCTGGCCAATGCGCTTATCCTCCGGCACCACGATCCAGACACCGTTTTCATTGAGCAGGCGGCCGATGACATGGGTATTGGCGCGGGTAACCACTTCCACGATCATGCCTTCCGGCCTGCCGCGCCGGTCGGTGCCGGTCAGCCGCGCCTTGACGCGGTCGCCGTGCAGCACCTTGTGCATTTCCTTTTCGGACAGGAAGACATCAGCGCTGGCGTCATCCGGAATCAGGAAGCCGTAGCCATCCCGATGGCTGGAAACCCGGCCTTCGATGAAGTTATCCATATTGGCAAGCTGCAGCTGTCCGGCGCGGTTGGGCTTGATCTGCCCGTCGCGTTCCATGGCATTCAAACGCCGCGTCAAACCATCGAGTTCTTCCTCGCCGACATTAAGTGCCAGTGCCAGGGAAGCGGTGTCCTGCGGTTCAGTCGAAGTGCGCAGGAGGCCGAGAATTTCTTCGCGGCTGGGGATAGTGTAGGGAAATTGGCTCAAGAGGGTGATCGGTAAAGGTTGAGTGGTTCACGCGGTAGTGTACTGTAGGAAACGGCGATTTACCTAACATGCCGTAAAACCGGGCATGGCGCTGCGTTTTCCTGGCCGTCGTCTTCGATGCG
>JBPBPY010000087.1:0-4627 GCA_050954505.1 Janthinobacterium lividum | reverse complement strand
CGTGCGCAGGTCGATGACGTCGACCTGATTGCTGTTTTCACAGGCCACATAGGCGCGGCTGCCATCGGGCAGGAAACCAATGCCGCGCGGCCTGGCGCCCACCTTGACCTGGCCGATCTCGCGCCGTGAAGCAAAGTCGATGATGTCGATCGACTCGCCCTCCTCGGCGCTGACCAGCACGGTGGTGCCATCGGGGCTGAAGACAGCGTGTTCAGGATTGCGTCCCACGACCTTGACCTTGAATGCCAGCGATAAGGCGTGTGCATCGATGAAGGCAACCTCATTGTTTCGCTCGATGGCGGCGGCAATCCAGCGACCATCGGCAGAGGCATATACTCCTTCAGGCGATTCGCCCAGGTCGATCGCCGGCCCCGCAACCTGGTTTGCCAGATCAACGGTTTGCAAGCGATTGTTGACCTGGTCGCTGACGAACAGCCATTTGCCGGCCACCGCCAGGCCGCGCGGCTTGGCTCCGGCAGCAACCTGTGCCACGACGGTATCGTCGGCAGTGTCGATGACAGTGACGCTACCCGAACCCTCATTGGAAACATAGGCAAACGGTGCGGCATTGGCTGCATCGCTCAAGCAGGAACACAACAACAGCGTGGCGCTCAAGGTCAGCGAAAACGCCTGCCCGCACAGGCGCCGGTCACAGCACGCCACCACGGATTGCTTGAAGAAACCCTGCACACCACGCCAAGGCGGCGCCAGGGGCTGCAGACAGATTGCCATGCACCTTCGCAATGGCAGACCAGGCAAGGCAATCGGCAGGATCAGGCAGCGCCGCTGCTTGCCCACACCGGCGTCCCGCTTGTCGGGCCGCACGGTCAACGCAAGCCCGAAATGTAGTGCGACAGGTTTTCGATATCGGCATCGCTGAGTGTCTTGGACACACTGGTCATGTTGCCGGCGTCATTGGTGCGCACGCGTGCCCTGAAGTCGCGCAGTTGTTTGACGATGTAGTCGTGCTGCTGGCCCGCCACGCGCGGAATTTCATTCTGGCCGCTGAAGCCGCCGAGATGACACATGACGCACAGCGATTCGTCGGCCTTGGCCTTGCCTGCCTTGACCATCGCCTCATTGGTCTGGAACACGGAAGGCTTGGCAAGCTGGGCAGCAAAATAATTCCCCAGATCGATCATGTCCTGCTGGCTCAAGGCAGCAGCCATCGGCGTCATCACCGGGTCACTGCGCCGCCCCTCCTTGAAATCCTTGAGCTGGACGTAGATGTAGCGCCAGGTCTGACCGGCCAGATTGGGATACAAGCCGGAGCTTGAATTTCCATCGGCCCCATGGCAGGCGGCACATGCTTGCGCCTTTGCGCGTCCGGCCAACACGTCCTGCGCGTGGGCAGGTCCGCCAGCCAGTGCAGCGACCAAGGCCACGGCCGGCAGCGTCAGGCACAGCAACGCCGCAGCGCGCCTGCGCAAAGCCTCGGGGTCCCAGCAACTGCGCATGACAAGCATGCGTTGGATGGCTTCGGCAGCACACTGGCACTGCAGCCCGCCAGCAGTTTTGCGCTGAGCCAATGGCGGGCCTGCCAGGCATGCCTGCAATGGAGCCGTCAGCGCCGGCACAATGCTTCCAGCGGCACCGAAACGGCATAATTGCGGTAATCGCGGTAATCGAGGTAAGTGCGAGCAGCGATTCATGGCATCAAGTCTTTGGCAAGGCGAACACATTCAGGGTATTGCCACGCTTGAAGTCGATCTGGGTATTGCCGCCGCAACCCATGGCAATATACTGGCGCCCGTTGACTGCATAGGCCACCGGCATGGCATTGGCGCCGGCGCCACACTGGTATTCCCACAACAACTTGCCGTTGCGCGCATCGAGTGCCCGGAACAGACCGTTGCCTTCGCCGTAGAAAACCAGATTGCCTGCGGTGGCCAGCGCGCCGCCAATCAAGGGTTGCTCGGTATCGAACTTCCAGGCCATCTTGCCGGTATCAAGGTTGACGGCGGCCAGCCGGCCCCACTGTTTTTCCGCCTCGATGGCCTTGAATGCGCCGCTCAGCCACAGCTTGCCGCCCGGATAAGCAGCCGCCTCGACCTGGTAAGTCATCGGTTGATGCAGATTGAGCGCATAGGCCAGGCGCAGTTTTTCATTGACCGCCATCGGCGACCACTCAACGCCGCCGTTGGCCCCCGGCAGCATACGCGCGCCGGTGGCCGTCGGCAACACCCACATGTTTTCCTGCGGGATCATGGCTTCCGAAAAACGGATCAGCTTGCCGGTGCTGCGCTCATGCACATACACATGTCCCGTCTTGCCGCCGTGGATGACGGCAGGTACCATCCGGCCGGACTGGTCCTTGACATCGACCAGGATCGGCGGACTGACGGCATCGAGGTCCCACACATCGTGGGCGATGTACTGGTAATGCCATTTGTATTTGCCGGTATCGAGGTCGATGGCCAGCAGGGAATCGGTGTACAGATTGTCGCCGGGCCGCTCGGCACCGAACAGATCGGGCGATGGATTGCCGGCCACGAAAAACAGCGTGCGGGTCTTCAAGTCCACGGCTGGATTCATCCATACGCCACCGCCCAGGGTTTGATGGAAATTGCTGTTGCGTGCGAACTGTGCTTTTTCGGCAGCGATGTCGCGTTTCATGTTGCGCCCGGTGGCATCGTTTTCCGCCCACACCCCCTCATGACCCTGCTCGGGGATGGTGTAGAACGTCCACAGCAGCTTGCCATCGTTGGCGTCATAGGCTTTCAGGAAACCGCGAATGCCGTATTCGCCACCATTGGTGCCGATGAGGACCTTGCCATCGACGACTGTCGGCGCCATGGTTTCGCTGTAGCCTTTTTCCGGATCGGCAATCACGGTTTCCCAGACGGTCTTGCCGGTGGCGGAGTCGAGTGCCACCAGCTTTGCGTCCAGCGTGCCCATGAACAGTTTGCCACCGGCCACGGCGACGCCACGATTGTTTGGTCCGCAGCAAAAGGTGGTGAATGGTCCCATTGCGTGCTTGTAATGCCAGAGCTCCTTGCCACTGACCGCGTCAAGCGCATACACATGATTGAAGGACGTCGTCATGAACAACACACCATTGACGACGATCGGCGCAGTTTCCATCGACTCGCGGACCTCGGTCTGAAAACTGAATTCCGGTCGCAGCATTTTGACGTTGCCGGTGTTGATCTGCTGGCCGGGATAAAAACGGGTCTGCGCGTAGCCGCCATTGGTATGCAGCCAGTCGCTGGCCTGGCGGTCGGCGTCGTTGAGCTGCTGCTGGCTGACATTGACTGCAGCAGAACCGGCCGGGGCAGCGTTGCGTGCAGGACCGGCCTGGATTTCCTGTGCACCGCCAGTAGTACAGAAAAGCCAGGCCGCCAGCGTCAGCAGCGGCAGCACGCCTGGCTGGCTGCGCCTGCGCGGCATTGGTGAAATGTGGGCAGGCAAGGATGGGACAGCAATATTCCGGTTGGGATACATGATCGTCTCCTTTCTCTTTTGTATTGGAACCAGGGTGTGGAAATGCCTGTTTGCAGTCAAAATGAAATAGTGCCGAAATAAAACTTTACCATTCGTTGCCAAACAGTATAATCTTTTTTGTAACTTGTACTTTCTTTTATTTGCTGTCTGTTGGTAGCTTCTCTTTGGCTTCTCTTTGGCCTGACTTTAGCTTCTCTTTGGCCCGACTTTGGCATCTCTTTGGCCTGACTTTGGCTTCTGTTTGGCTGGTTTTTGGCTTGACTTTTGCTCGCTCAGGGCTGGTTGGCTACCAGCTTGCTTGCTGCTCGCTTGCCACTTTTTCGCTGTCAGTCACTGTCTGTCGCTGTCAGCTGCTGGATATGGCTGAATTTGGCTGAATGTGGCTGGTTCATGGCAGGTTCGCGGCTTGTTCGTCCAATGTCGGCGGAGCGCTTGCTGCGGGTTCGCTGCCGTTTGCCTGCGCCAGTCAATATGATGTGGATGCTGCTTTTCCGTGCGACCGGCCTGGCCGGCTAGCGGCTCGCCCCGGGCTTGCTGCCAGCGCATGCTGCCAGGCTTTCCCGATTGCCAAAACGATCCTGTTATGGAGTCTCCCATGAAGCGCAAACGCAGCAGTGTGGCAGCAGGCACCCAGATGAACTCGTGCGTAAATGCGCTCCCCTTGCCCGGTACCGCGCCGGCATCAGGCCCCGGACGCTTGACTGCAATGCTGTCCGCGGCATGGTGCGCATCAGCTGTTCTGCTGGCCGTTGCTGCAGCGCCGGCCCTGGCACAGCAGGGTGCCGACCAGATCAATGTCAACGGCCAGTTCATCATGGCTGCGCGCGCTGGCCATACCGAACGCGCTGCAGCGCTGTTGCACGAAGGTGCTGCCGTCAATTCGCGCGACCGCAATGGCGACTCGGCATTGAATCTGGCTGCAGCCAAAGGCAATGAGGCGCTGGCCGGCATGCTCATCAATGCCGGTGCCGACGTCAACCTGGCCAATCTTGCGGGCGTGACGCCCTTGATGGGCGCAGCGTTCAGCGCCAGACCGGCGCTGATGCGGCAGCTGCTGGCGGCAGGTGCATCCACAGGCAGTGTGGACCGGGTCAAGAAAACCGCAGCGGTCTACGCCGCCGCGCGCAACTGCAGCGAATGCATTGCTGTGCTGCTGGACAATGGGGTAGCCATCGATGCCCGG
>JBPBPY010000022.1:0-4628 GCA_050954505.1 Janthinobacterium lividum | reverse complement strand
TGCGGGCTGTTCCTGGCGCCGGCGAAGGTTTCGGCGGTGACGTAATAGATCTTGTCCTGGCCTTCCTTCATGCGGCCGATGTAATCCTTCAGCGAGACAGTCTGTTCCTGGCCGTCGCTTGCGGTCGATGCAAAACGCAGCAGGGCGGCAATGCGGTCCTTGTTGCTGCTGTCTTCGCCAATGCCTTCCTTAAGAACCTGCCCGAACTCGCTCCAGAAGCTGGCGTACTTGTCCTTCTTTTCCTGCTCTTCGCTGTCAGCCAGTTCTTCCAGCATGGACAGCACGCGCTTGGTCGAACCTTCGCGGATCACCTTTACGTCGCGCGACTCCTGCAGCAGTTCGCGCGAGACATTCAGCGGCAGGTCGTTGGAATCGATCACGCCCTTGACGAAGCGCAGGTAGACCGGCATCAGCTGTTCGGCGTCATCCATGATGAAGACGCGCTTGACGTACAGGCGAATGCCGCCGCGCTTGTTGCGGTCCCACAGGTCGAACGGCGCATGCGCAGGGATGTAGAGCAGCTGGGTATATTCGCTGCGGCCTTCGACGCGGTTGTGGGTGTAGGTCAGCGGTTCCTGGAAGTCATGCGAGACATGCTTGTAGAACTCGGCATATTGTTCCGGCGTGATCTCGGACTTGCTGCGGGCCCACAGGGCGCTGGCCTGGTTGACGGTTTCCAGTTCGTCGGTGACCACGGTTTCCTTCTTTTCTTCGCTCCACTCTTCCTTCTTCATCAGGATGGGCAGCGAGATATGGTCGGAATACTTGCGGATGATGGACTTGATCTTGTAGCTCGAGAGGAAGTCGTCTTCGCCTTCGCGCAGGTGCAGGATGATGTCGGTGCCGCGCGAGGCCTTGCTGATCTCTTCCACGGTGAAGTCGCCTTCGCCGGCCGATTCCCAGCGCACGCCCGCTTCGGCGCCGTCGCCGGCGCGGCGGGTTTCAACGGTGATGCGGTCGGCGACGATGAAGCCGGAGTAGAAGCCCACGCCGAACTGGCCAATCAGTGCGGCATCCTTTTGCTGGTCGCCAGACAGGCGTGAAAAGAATTCCTTGGTGCCGGACTTGGCAATCGTGCCCAGGTGGGCGACCGCCTCGTCGCGGTTCATGCCGATGCCGTTGTCGGAAATCGTGATGGTGCGGGCTTCCTTGTCGAAGCCGATGATGATCTTCAGTTCCGGGTCGCTTTCGAACAGTGCGCCGTTGTTGATGGCTTCGAAGCGCAGCTTGTCGGCGGCGTCGGAGGCATTGGAAATCAATTCGCGCAGGAAGATTTCCTTGTTCGAATACAGCGAGTGAATCATCAGCTGCAGCAGTTGTTTGACTTCTGCCTGGAATCCCAGGGTTTGCTTTTCGGATGATGCCATGTTGACCTCAGACTTAAAAAAGGAAATGAAAAGGGGTTGACATGCTGCGGCCTGGGTACTCGGCGAGCACCAAGCCAGGGTCTGCAAGCGCCAAGCTGCAAGCCAGCCGCAGTTTGACAACCCGAGCTTGCCGTCGCTTGCCGACCACCGGGCCTGCTTCCAGCCGCAGCCATCGTCAACGCCCCCGGTGCGTTTCCAGCAAGGAGTGCTCCCCGTACAAGCTTGGTGGCGCCTCCCTGCGGCTGCGACTGAATCTGGGGCTGTTCGAAGCGATTTCAAGAACAATCTTGCGGCGAATTTTGCCCAAAAAATGTTGCTGAATGAATTGGTGCCGGGCAATATGCGCAAAAAAAGGTAGAATCGATGCTCCTTTCCTCGCCAAGGTGCGCCGCCCGGCGCGCCTGGTCAACCTCACGGAGCGCTGCATGTCCTTTTACGAAAAACTCAAGTCCCTCGCCATCGAACTGCCAGCCGCTGCCGCTCCTGCCGCCGCCTATGTCAGCTTCGTCCAGACGGGGAACACGGTCTTCGTATCGGGTCATATTGCCCGCACCGCCGATGGCAAGCCATGGGTGGGCAAGCTCGGCGCCGGCGTCGACACCGCCACCGGCAAGCAGGCTGCGCGCGCGATTGCCATCGAACTCATGGGGACGCTGCAGACTGCCTGCGGCGGCGACCTCAACCGCGTCAAGCGCATCGTCAAGCTGATGGCGCTGGTCAATTCGACCGGCGAGTATACCGAAGCCCATGTGGTGGCCAATGGCGCCTCGGAATTGTTCAATGAGGTGTTTGGCGAACAGGGCAAGCATGCGCGTTCGGCTTTTTCCGTTGCCCAGATTCCGTTCGGCGCCTGCGTCGAAATCGAACTGATTGCAGAAATCGCCGACGCTGCCTGATCAATCCGGTCGTCATCGCCACCATTCAAACAAAGTCACCTTGCCGAAATCGAGAGCAGCATGAAAATCGAACATCCCCATCCGATTCAATGGAAGTTTTCCGCCCGTGCCGAGCAGTTGCAGAGTTCCGCCATTCGCGACATCCTCAAAGTCACCATGCGTCCGGAAGTCATTTCATTTGCCGGCGGCCTGCCTTCGCCACTGAGTTTTCCGATCGAGGAAATGCGCAAGGCCTACGACCGCGTGCTGGCGCGCGAAGGCAAGATCGCCTTGCAATATGGCCCCAGCGATGGCTATGCACCGCTGCGCGAATGGATTGCCGCCTCGCTGTCGATCGAGGGTGTCACCATCCTGCCGGAACAGGTACTGATGCTGTCGGGTTCGCAGCAGGGCCTGGACTTGCTGGGCAAGGTGCTGGTCGACGAGGGCAGCAAGGTGCTGGTCGAGACACCGAGCTACCTCGGTGCATTGCAGGCCTTTTCGGTCTACCAGCCTGAATTTGTCTCGGTTGCCACCGATGAAGATGGCGTGGTGCCGGACGATCTCGAGCGGGTCAGTGCCGGCGCCCGCATGCTGTATTCGCTGCCGAATTTCCAGAACCCGACCGGCCGCAGCATGACGCTGGAGCGGCGCATCAAGCTGGTGGAAACCTGCGCACGTTTGGGCATTCCATTGATCGAAGACGATCCATATGGATCGCTGAGCTACCGCCGCGACCCGCTGCCGAAGATGCTGACCATGAATCCGGGCGGCGTGATCTACATGGGCTCGTTCTCGAAGGTGCTCACGCCCGGCATTCGCCTCGGTTACATCGTCGCACCCTTGCCATTGATCGCCAAGCTGGAACAGGCCAAGCAGGCCGCCGACCTGCACACGGCGCAGCTCACGCAAATGGTGGTGTACGAAACCATCAAGGACGGCTTTCTGGCCACCCACGTACCGACCATCCGCAAGCTGTATGCCAAGCAGTGCGAAGTCATGCTCTCGGCCTTGACCGAGTTCTTCCCTGCCGGTGTGAGCTGGACCCGGCCGGAAGGCGGCATGTTCATCTGGGTGACCTTGCCGGCGCATATCAACAGCATGAAACTGCTCGATGAAGCCGTGGCCCAGCATGTGGCATTCGTGCCCGGTGCGCCGTTCTATGCCAACGAGCCGGCAACCAACACATTGCGCCTGTCGTTCGTCACCGTGCCGCCGGAGAAGATCCGCGAAGGTGTGGCCAAGCTTGGAAAGCTGATTGCAGCGAGGATGTAATCGGCGTGCCTGGCTGATCGCTGGAATGAATTGAAAAAGGCCGGTCCTGGCAAGGATCGGCCTTTTTCATTCAGGGATTTCGACGATTTCAATCATTTCTCTCGGCGCTTCATGCGTAACCGGTTTTGCCCGGCCCGAATCATGGCTCATCTATTTCATTCCTGCTAGGCATTTTGGCACAACGCGTTATTCTCATTCCAATTGGCGCCACCATCGTCAAGCTGGACGCTTGTTCCAAATTGCGATTTTGTTCTGACCCATGCTTGCCACCATCGAAATCCTGTTCCCCATCTTCGCACTGATCCTTGCCGGTTTCCTGTGCCGCAAGCGCGCCATCTTTGGTTCGGCGGCCGGCTCCGAACTCAATCGGCTGGTTGTCTGGCTGGCCTTGCCGGCGCTGCTGTTCGACATCATGGCGCATGCGAGCTGGCATGAGTTGAACCAGCCAGCATTCATTGCCGCGTTTGGACTGGGCTGTGCGGCCGTGTTTGCCGGTGTGCTGGCAGTGGCCCTGATACGCGGGCGCCATCTGGCCGATGCCAGCATCGAGGCAATTGCCGCGGCTTATCCGAACACGGGCTACATGGGGTTTCCCCTTGGCCTGGCGCTGTTTGGCAAAGCCAGCCTGGCTCCCGTGACCATTGCCACCATCATCGTGGTGTGTGTGGTATTTGCCGTTGCCATCGCACTTATCGAAATCAGTCTGGAAAGCGAGCGGCGCGCCCACATCATCCTGTTGAAGATCGTGCTCAAGCTGCTGCGCAATCCATTGGTGTTTGCACCGCTGGCAGGGGTCTTGATGGCGGCGTCCGGGCTCACCATGCCGGCCGGACTGGAACATTTCCTCAAGCTCGCCGGCGCAGCCGCTAGTCCCTGCGCGCTGATCTGCCTTGGGGTCTTCCTTGCCGAAAAACGGCCAGCCGGATCATCGCACGCCGGCGCCTTGGCGCTGACCCTGGTCAAGCTGCTGGTGCAGCCTGCCATGACCTGGTGGCTGGCAACGCGGGTCTTCCACATGCCGGGACAGTTGGTGCAGATGGCAGTGGTGCTGGCAGCACTGCCTACCGGCACGGGGCCGTTCATGCTGGCCGAGTATTATCAGCGCGCGCCG